>NZ_JAMOKU010000030.1:0-72573 GCF_023656845.1 Parabacteroides sp. Y3-G-102
TAAAGTGTGGGGACAGAACATGATTCACGGTCTTTATGACTAATGAAAACTCGGTCTTATTCCACACTTTGATGTTGAATGTTTATGCAAATTTATAACGATAAATTATTATACAATGAATATAAAACAACTCATTTTAACTACCAGCGGGCTTCTGCTCGCTGGTATCGTTGAGGCTCAGTCGGCTCATCCGAACGTGATCTTGATCTATACGGACGATCATGGATCACTGGACGTGAACTGCTTTGGGGCGAAAGATTTATGTACTCCCCATATGGATGCCTTGGCAAATCAAGGCGTTCGCTTTACCCAGTTTTATGGGGCGGCGGTTAGCTCGGTGTCGAGGGCTTCCTTATTGACGGGACAATTCGCCAAACGTGCGGGACTTACAGTGAATGCGGGAGGGAATAGTTTCTTACCGGTAGAGAAAGAGACTATAGCCGAGCGAATGAAATCGAATGGCTACCGTACCGCCTTGATCGGAAAGTGGCATTTGGGCGACCGTATAGAACAGGGGCCGAACGCACAGGGTTTCGATTACTTTTGGGGAATACGAGGAGGATGTGTGGATAATTATTCCCATTTCTATTATTGGGGTGGCCCGAATCGGCATGATTTGTGGCAGAATGAGAGGGAGATCTATTCTCCGGGCAACTTTTTCGCCGCAGAGAACCTGAAAGAGATCAAGAAATTCGCTACGGAAGATAAAGAGAAACCGTTCTTTATCTATTGGGCGGTAAATATCCCTCATTACCCATTGCAGCCCAGCGAGAAATGGTTGGATTATTATGCGGACCTACCTAATCCCAGAAGAATGTATGCGGCGTTTGTCTCTACTTTCGATGATTATTTAGGGGAGTTACGTACCTTCTTGGCTGCCGAGGGGTTGGCCGATAATACCATCTTGATCTTCCAATCGGATAACGGGCATAGCATGGAGGAACGTACTTTTAGAGGAGGAGGCTATAGCGGTCCTTACCGGGCCGGAAAATTCTCTTTGTTTGAGGGAGGTATCCGGGTTCCGGCTATCATCTGCTGGCCCAAGGTGCTGCCACAAGGTGAGGTACGTGATCAGGTTGCGATGAATATCGATTGGTTTCCTACCTTGGTCGAATTATGCGGTCTTTCAGCGGAAGGGATGGATGTGGATGGAAAGAGCTTACTCCCACTTATCAAAGACAGTTCCAAATCTTCTCCTCATAAGGCACTTCATTTTGATTTTGGGAAGCAATGGGCTGTCCGTTGCGGGGAATGGAAATTAATAGCGAATCCCCATGACGTGACTCCGGAGGGAGAGAAGGTCCTTAATGAGTTGTTCCTTTCCAACTTAGAAAAGGATAACACGGAACATATGAATTTCAAAGATCAATATCCCGAGAAAGTAAAGGAGTTGCAAGCGATGAGAGATGCTTTTGAGCGTTCTTTAGAAAAGTGATAATCCTAGGACTATTCTTGCTTTAAAAAATGTAAAAAGAAAGAACGTCTGATTATGTATGTTTATATTTGTTTAATTAAAAGCCAATATATCAATAAATAATATCATGAAGAATAAACTAATGTTACTGACGGCCGCCTCAGCCTTTTCAATGGCAGGCATAGCTGCTGATTACACGAATATCGTCCTGATTAATTTGGATGATGTGGGGTACGGAGATTTTTCTTTTAATGGGGCTTACGGATATACCACTCCGAATATCGACAAAATGGCGGCGGAAGGCGTTCGTTTTACACACTTCTTGGCGGGACAGCCGATCAGTGGAGCGTCTCGTGCCGGTTTGTTGACCGGTTGCTATCCGAATCGTATCGGTTTTGCCGGCGCTCCGGGACCGGATTCGAACTACGGAATCCATCCGGATGAGATGACGATCGCAGAGGTATTGAAACAGAAAGGATATAGTACCGCTATCTTCGGTAAATGGCATTTAGGTAGCCAAAAGGAATTTCTTCCCTTGCAAAATGGCTTCGATGAGTATTATGGTTTGCCGTATTCTAACGATATGTGGCCATTCCACCCGCAACAAGGTGAGGTCTTTAATTTCCCGGATTTGCCGACTTATGACGGAAACGAGATTATCGGTTATAATACGGACCAAACACGGTTGACTACGGATTATACCACCCGTTCTGTTAATTTCATCAAGAAGAATAAGAATAAGCCTTTCTTCTTGTATCTGGCTCATAATATGCCCCATGTACCGTTGGCCGTTTCCGATAAATTCAAGGGAAAGAGCGAGCAGGGTTTATATGGCGACGTGATGATGGAGATCGACTGGAGTGTAGGTGAGATATTCAAGACATTGCGTGAGCTGGGCTTGGAAGATAATACGTTGGTGATCTTGACTTCCGATAATGGCCCTTGGACCAATTACGGGAATCATGCCGGTTCAGCCGGTGGGTTACGTGAGGCAAAGGCTACGACCTTTGATGGTGGTAACCGGGTTCCTTGTATCATGTACTGGAAAGGTAAGACGTTGCCGGGCACGACTTGTAATAAGTTAGCTTCTAATATCGACCTTCTTCCTACGTTTGCTGAGATCACGCAGGCCCCGCTGCCTACTCGCAAGATTGATGGCGTTAGTATCTTATCATTGATAGAGGGCAAGAAAGATGCGAATCCTCGTGAATCCTTTGTCTATTATTATAACAAGAATGACTTGGAGGCTGTCACGGACGGTATGTTTAAGCTGGTATTCCCTCATAAATACGTTACTTACGGGGCTTATGAGCCGGGAAACGACGGCCAGCCGGGTAAGTTGACGAATCTGGAGATCATGAAACCGGAGATGTACGACTTGCGCCGTGATCCGGGAGAGCGTTATAACGTGATCACCCAGTATCCTGAGGAAGCCGCGAAATTGATGAAGATCGCCGACCTGAAACGTCATGAGTTAGGGGATAACCTAATGCGCGTAAAGGGAACGGAGCGTAGGGAACCGGGTCTAGTACAAGGGAAAAAACGTCATGACCTATGAAACAATCGATCATAAGTATCGGAATGACTGCCTGTTGTCTTTCGGGGAACGGGCAGTTCCTCTTTGCCGCCGATAAACCGGCGCAAGAGGAACGTCCCAATATCTTGTTTATCCTTTCGGATGATCATACTTCCCAGTCTTGGGGCATTTACGGGGGGGTGTTGGGTGATTATGCCCGGAACGAGAATATCCGTCGCTTGGCTGCGGAGGGCTGCGTGTTAGATAATTGTTTTTGTACGAACTCGATCTCTTCCCCTAGTCGTGCAGCGATCTTGACCGGAGCCTATAGTCACGTGAACGGTGTTTACACGTTAAGTGATTCCTTTGATCCGGAGCAGGATAATATCGCCAAGCAAATGCGGGCGGGAGGCTATCAGACCGCTTTGGTCGGTAAATGGCATCTGAAAACGCAACCGCAAGGTTTCGACTTTTATTCCGTGTTTCATGACCAAGGCGAGTACCGAGACCCTACTTTTATAAATTGTACGGAACCTTGGCCGGGTGAGCGTAATTTCGGGGAGCGGGTACGAGGTTTCTCCACGGATATCGTGACGGATAAGGCGATCCGTTGGATGAAAGAGGCCGATAAGGACCGGCCTTTCATGATGTGTTGTCATTTCAAGGCTACACACGAACCTTGGGATTTTCCAGAACGGATGAGGCATTTGTATGACGGCGTTGTTTTCCCGGAACCGGAGAACTTATTTGATTGGGGGCCGGAGACGAATGGACGTACCTTCTCCGGACAGCCTTTGGAGGAGTTGGCCCGTCGTTGGGACGTGGCGTCGCAAGACCCTGATAAATGGTGGTGCCGGTATCCGGAGTTGCCTTTTACGACGAAGGGCATGCATCGATCTGCCGCCCGTAGCGCCGCTTACCAGAAATTGGTGTGCGACTATCTGCGTTGCGGGGCTACGATCGACGATAATATCGGGAAGTTATTGAAAGCGCTGGACGATATGGGAATCGCCGATAATACGATCGTGGTATACGTATCCGACCAAGGTTATTTCTTAGGAGAGCATGGTTTCTTCGATAAGCGTATGATGTATGAGGAGTCTCTACGTATGCCTTTCGTGATCCGTTACCCGAAAGAGATCCCGGCGGGGACCCGCAATAAGGATATGATCTTGAACGTGGATTTTGCCTCTTTGCTGGCGGATTACGCAGGCGTGAAGACCCCGAAAGAATCGCAGGGCCATAGTTTTCGCGATAATCTGAAAGGAAATACCCCAAAGGATTGGCGTAAGGAGATGTATTATCGTTATTGGACCCAACATTCGAACCGTCCGGCCCATATGGGTATCCGTAATGAGCGGTATAAACTGATGTTTTTCTATGGCGACCGTCTGAATATGACTGGTTCGGAGGATAAGACCACGACACCAGCATGGGAGTTTTACGACCTTCAATCCGATCCTCGTGAGAATCACAACGCTTACAACGATCCCCAATACGCCAAGATCATCCGGCAAATGAAGGAGGAGATGCTGAAGCTGCGGAAAGATGTTAAGGATGAGGACACGAATACTCCTAAAATGAAGGAGATTATGGATACCTATTATTGGTAAAAAGAAAACGGAGGGAGACGTAGCGTGCTGCGTCGCCTATCCTTTGTAATAGAAGTCCACGCTAGCAACCGAGAGGGAGTGTGGTATGTTATAAAGCATGTATTTCTAGAAAGAAGAAGGAATTTGTTCTTTTGTGAAAAAGAAGTCTTATGTTTGTGCACGATATGAAAAACAGGGTTTATATGGCCCCGTTATCAGTAAACAACCAACCTTGACATGAATACAAACAGAGATAAGGCTGTCTCTTTTGGGCGGGACGGCGGAGATGTCCGCCGTCCCGTTTTTTTTGTCAATGAGCCAGAGCCCTACGTGACATCCGTTCCAGCTCCGGGGGAGCCAGAGCGGAATATCGCCCGCTGGCTGTGTGAATAATGACAAGCTGCGTCTCCCCGGATACCTATTTCGTTAACTCATAAGCCTCTATCACGCACTCCAAAGCGCAAGCGTTTGCTGCCGAGCTTTCCTTGTGGAAAGGGCCGTACCAATAACAACCGAAGCTTTTGGATGTGGGGTCATAATCTTTCGTGATGATGGATTCTGCGTTTTTCAAGATGAAATCTTTATAAGCCGGATTCTTTGTCACTTCATACAGGAAGGCTAAATGACGGATGAAGATACCCTTAAATTGGACACCGTCGTTGCTATCATCGATCTCGGGCTTCATCTCACGAAGTATACCCTCGTCGGTTACCAATTGCGTGGTAATGGTAGCGTCGGCGATCTTTTCCGCTAGCTCCAAGTAAGATTTATCGTTGGTTTGGAGATACATCTCGGCTAAGACAGCGATGGCTACGCCTTGGTTATACGTGTAGTGGGCGTTGCGGTTGGGGGTACAATCGTCTTTCGTGCCGTCCTCGATTTGGTAGATGTCCGTATTGATCATGCCGGTTTGCGTATACCAATCCACGTTCTTCTTGAACCAGTCGAGATACGCCGGATTTTGGGTCGCTTTATATAATCGGATAGCTGTCAGGGAGAACAGGTTGTTCGCTATGGAGTTCTTGTAATGCAAAGGGTTCTTTTTCCAGAAGATGCCACCTCCGCAAGCGTCGCTCCAGCCAGTTGTCATATCATCGAATATGATCTCGGCCATATCTAGGTACTTTTTCTCTCCGGTCAGTTTGGAGGCCTCGATCCATGCCAATGCCCACCAACCCTCGTCATCGTAATAATCATTGATGAAGTTGTCGCAATAACGGGGAGTACCGGTTGAGTCTACGCCTACTTGGTAATGACGGGCTTTCTCGAATACATCCTCTATGACAGATGGGATGGCCGGATCTTTGGTTACGGCGCCGTAGCGAATGGTGGCGGTCAATACGTTCGCCGAGTTCCACCAGCCGGCTGTTTCCCAGATACCGGTCGTGTCGTTTCTCCAGCTTAGGGAGGTTTGTACGCTTTCTCGCATCTTTCCCTCAAAAGGGGAAGGTTTGCTACAGGATAGCATGAAAAATACAAGCAATACGCTTGTTAGGAAATGTTTGTACATACGTATTTATGAAAATAAGATTAGATTAAGCCACAAAGATAAATGATCTTTTTGAACTTTAGTTAAACTTTGTACCTTTGTCTGACGGAATCTAAGATACTTCAATATTAATCATAAAAGAAAAACACGGTAAGATGAAAAAGCAAATCTTATTTATTTGTTGTGCGGTAATCGCATACTGCCTGAGCGCCTGTAATACGGCACCTCAGCAAGCGCCTTTGAAAGAGAAGAATCTGCCAAAGCATGTAATCTTGATCGGTTTCGACGGCTTGAGCGCCCATTGCTTGAATAATGGGGCGGATATGCCTACTTTCCGTAAGATGATGGCGGAAGGCGCCTCCACGTTAGAGAATCGTTCGATCCTGCCTTCGTCGAGTGCTTGTAATTGGGCTTCCATGTTTATGGGAGCGGGACCGGAGTTGCACGGATATACGGAGTGGGGATCTCGTACGCCGGAGCTTCCTTCGCGTGTCGTGAATAGCGACAACCGTTTCCCGAATATTTTCGGCCTGTACCGGGATAAGGCTCCCGAGGCCGAGATCGGCTATATCTATGAGTGGGAAGGTATGAATTATCTGGTGGATACCTTGGCCATGAGCTTCCGTAAGCATGCCCCGATGTCGACTGAGAACCCGAACGGATGTACCCCGGTAGCCGTTCAGTATATCAAGGAGAAGAAGCCGAGCCTTTGCGCGATCATATACGATCAGCCGGATGGTACCGGACATGGCAAGGGTTGGAGCTCCCCGGAGTATTTCGCGATGGTGAATCATTTGGACAGTTGCTTGACGCAAGTGATGGACGCCGTTCGTGAGGCGGATATCATGGATGATACGGTGGTTATACTGACGGCCGACCACGGCGGTATCGAGACCGGTCACGGTGGCAAGACGATGAACGAGATGCAAACCCCGATCGTTTTCTATGGAAAGAACGTAAAGAAAGGCTTCAAGATCCCGGAGAGTACGATGGTATATGATATCGCTGGCACGATAGCTTGCCTCTTGGACGTACCGCAGCCGCAGGTGTGGATCGCCCGTCCGATATTATCAGCTTTCGAGGATAATTAAAAACATAGATCATGAAGAAAGTTATTTATTCTTTTATTTTTCTTTTTTGCGCCGTATTAACCTTACAGGCGGAGACAATGGTGGTTGCCACCTATAATTTGCGTAACGCCAACGGCGGCGATTCCACGAACGGTAACGGTTGGGGACAACGCTATCCTTACATCGCCCAGATCGTACAATTTCACGGGTTCGATATCTTTGGTACCCAAGAGGGCAAATATCCGCAATTGCAGGACTTGAGGCAAGCCATGCCCGGATATGATTATATCGGTGTGGGACGTGACGATGGTAAGCGGGCGGGAGAGCATTCGGCTATCTTTTACCGCACGGACAAGTTCGAGGTTTTGGAGCATGGCGATTTCTGGCTATCCGAGATCACCGACCGTCCGAATAAGGGCTGGGATGCCGTCCTTCCCCGTATCTGTACGTGGGGTGAGTTCCGGGATAAGCAAACCGGTTTCACTTTCTTGTTCTTCAACCTTCACATGGACCATGTAGGCGTACAGGCACGTGCCGAGAGCGCCAAGCTGATCTTGGAGAAGATCAAGGAGTTCCCCAAGAAACTTCCCGCTATCCTTACCGGCGATTTCAACGTGGACCAAACAAGTGAGTCCTATCAGTTGTTAGATGGTTCCGGTATCATGCGTGACTCTTATGAGATCGCTGATTTCCGCTATGCCCCGAATGGTACCTTCAACGGTTTCCATCCGGACCGCAAGACCGATAGCCGTATCGACCACCTTTTTCTTACGAAAGAATTTGAGGTGAAGAAGTATGGAATCTTAACGGATACTTATCGCTCCGAGGCGAAAGAAAGCGCCCGGAAGGAGCAAAACGGTAATTTCCCGAAAGAGGTGTCATTGAGTAAATATGAGGCCCGTACCCCTTCCGACCACTTTCCCGTAATGATCGTTGTGGAAGTAAAAGACTGAGGTTTTAGAAAAATTGGTTATTATTAACCCCGTAATCTTTATCAAATTTGTTTAGATCTTGTTATATAATCAGAATATTGACTAAAACGATCTAAACAAATTTGGTATGATACGTAAATTATTGATTCGTGATTTGACTCTTCGCGATGGTCAGCAATCGGCATTCGCTACAAGAATGTCTCAAGCGCAAATAGACCGTGTACTTCCTTACTACAAAGACGCAGGCTTTTATGCCATGGAAGTATGGGGTGGGGCGGTTCCCGATTCCGTGATGCGTTATTTAGGTGAGAATCCGTGGGATCGTTTAGAGATCATCAAAGAGAAAATAGGAAATTCCTCCGAGTTATCCGCTCTTTCCCGTGGGCGTAATTTATTCGGTTATAATCCTTATCCCGACGAGATTATAGAAGGCTTTTGCCGGAACTCGATTCGTTCCGGTATCGATATCATGCGTATTTTCGATGCTTTGAACGACGTGGATAACGTGAAATCCACGATCCGTTATGTGAAGAAATTCGGGGGAAAGGCCGACTGTGCCATCTGTTATACGATAGATCCTCACCATTCCCCGGTAGAACGTATAAAAGCCGCCTTGCATGGACGGCCCTTGCATAAGCCTGTTTTTACGAATGAGTATTTCTTAAACAAGGCCCTTCAACTGGAGTCGCTGGGCGCAGATATGATCACCCTGAAGGATATGAGTGGTTTGATACCTCCGGCTCGTACGGCGGAATTGGTGCGATTGTTCAAGAAGAGCTTGAAAGTACCGGTAGATTTTCATACGCATTGTACGCCCGGTTACGGATTGGCGTCGGTCGTATCCGCCATTATCAATGGGGTGGATATCGTTGATACGAATATATGGAACTTCGCCGGAGGACCAGCTGCTCCCGCAGTAGAACTGGTCTATATCTTCTGCAAGAAATTGGGTATCGAGCTGGATCTTGATATGGATGCGATCGCTAAGATCAACAAGGAATTATTGACGATCCGCAAGGAACTTTCCGCATTCGATACCGCTAAGAAATTCCCAAGGCCCTTTAATCCCGTAGAGGATAGTTTCCCCGCCGAGATCGACCGCTTCTTCAACGATGCCATCGAGGCCGCTCGGAAAGATAAGGAGGACGATTTGCTGCTTTATTGCCGTGCGATCGAGGAGTATTTTGATTTCCCCGAGCCGAACGAGTTGGTGAAAAAGGCGCAGATCCCGGGAGGTATGTACACAAATATGGTTGCCCAGTTGAAGCAATTGGGGCAGATCGACTTGTTGGAGAAGGCGATGTCGCTCATTCCGCAAGTACGGATGGATGCCGGCTTGCCTCCGTTGGTGACGCCTACGAGCCAGATTATCGGGGCGCAAGCGGTTTCCTGTGCGCTGGATGAGCTGAAAGGCCGCCCGATGTATAGTAATCCTTCCAACCAGTTTATCGCCTTGGTAAAAGGAGAGTATGGCAAGACGCCGATTCCGGTAGATCCGGCGTTTCGGTTGAAAATCACCGGCGTACAAAATGAGGTGCCTTACGACGGTTCCCATTACGTGATGCAAGAGAATCCTGTATTGGAGGATTTGGATGTGTTATTGGCTGAGAATGAGAAAGAAATACTGTTGCTGGAGTTATTCCCGACGGTAGCCCGTACATTTTTAACTAAATGGAAAGAACAAAAAGCGAGATCGAATGTTTAATAGTAGAAAGTCTTCAAATTTGGCATCCGTCATCTATTATATGTACGTTGCCGTTTAAACGGTGATACGAAAAGGCTCTCCGAATGGTAAGCGAACCATGGGAGAGCCTTCTTTATTTTATAAAGTGACTTTTTCGCGGACTTTACAAAGGGATCTTGTCTATACGACGTTGGTGGCGACCACCCTCAAAAGGTGTATCCAAGAATATCTCAACGATTTTCTTAGCCTCTTCCTTGCTGATAAAACGACCGGGCATTGATAACACGTTCGCGTCGTTATGCTCACGTGCCAGTTTCGCGATATCCTCTCGCCAGCATAAGGCGGCACGGACACCCCGATGTTTGTTCAAGGTCATACTAATGCCATTCCCTGTACCGCAGACAGCTATTCCCGGATAAACCTCGCCAGCTTCTACGGCCTTGCCCATCAGATGGGCGAAATCCGGATAATCGCAACTGTCAGAGGAATAAGTTCCAAAATCTTTATAAGACAATCCCCTTTCATCGAGGATTGTCTTTATATATTCTTTTAACTCAAAACCAGCGTGATCGCTACACAAACCTACTATACCCATCTTTATGCTAATAATTCTTTTACTTGGTTATAAACGTTCTTAGCCGTGAAACCTAATTTCTCGTCCAATACTTTGTAAGGGGCGGAGAAACCGAAGGATTCAAGTCCCCATACCTTGCCGTTAGGACCTACCAAACCTTCCAGATTAACCGGAAGACCAGCGGTTAAGCCGAAAATCCTGCTTCCTGCGGGAAGAATGGATTCTTGGTACTCTTTGCTTTGTGAACGGAATAGACCTTCGGAAGGAACGGAAACGATACGAACCTTTATGCCTTCAGCACGAAGTAAGGCGGCGCCCTCGACCAAAGTCGATACCTCGGAACCGGAAGCCAAAAGAATTACATCCGCGTTAGCGTCTTCATTGACGATATAGGCACCCTTTTCCGCCTGCAAAGCCTCTTGATAGCGGTTTTCCTTAGCGGGAAGATCTGTGATATTCTGACGGGAAAGAATCAACGCGGTAGGAGTGTAAACGTTCTCCATCGCTAGTTTCCATGCGATTGTTGTCTCCACAACGTCTGCCGGACGAAGTACCAACATGGAGTTGTGTCCCTTATGATTCTTCAATTTCTCTAATAAACGAACTTGAGCTTCTTGCTCTACCGGCTCGTGCGTAGGTCCGTCTTCTCCAACACGGAAAGCGTCGTGTGTCCAGATGAACTTAACGGGCTGCTCCATCAACGCGGCCATACGTAACGCAGGCTTCATGTAATCGGAGAATACGAAGAATGTACCGCAAGCGGCGATCACGCCACCATGTAAAGACATACCGATACAGATACAAGCCATAGAAAGCTCGGCTACACCTGCTTGGAAGAAAGCTCCGCTAAAGTCGCCTTTCACGAAAGCATGGGTCTTTTTCAAGAAGCCGTCTGTCTTATCGGAATTGGAAAGGTCGGCGGAAGCGACGATCATGTTTTCTACATGGGTAGCAAGCACTCCTAATACGGTAGCGGAAGCGGCACGGGTCGCTTGGTTCGCTTTCTGCTCGATTGCGGCCCAGTCGATTTGAGGAGCCTTTCCGGAGAACCATTGCTCCATCTTAGCCGCTAAGTCCGGGTGAGCTTTCGCCCATACGTCTTTCACGGCGTAACGTTCGGCGACGATTACTTCCAATTCTTTCGTGCGTTTGGCATATAATTCGGCTACCTCAGGAAGGATTGCGAACGGATGTTCCGGATCACCTCCTAGGTTCTTAATCGTATCCGCTATGGAAGCTCCTGCCGCGGATAAAGGTTGTCCGTGAGTAGATACCTTATTCTCGTAACAACTGTTATCAGCGCCAACAGCACCTTTCCCCATAACGGTGTTACCGATGATCAAAGTCGGTTTGGAGATCTCTGCCTTAGCCTCTTTTAAAGCCTTGCGGATCTCGTTTACGTCGTTACCGTTTATTTGAATGACTTTCCAACCCCAAGCCTCGTATTTCATGGCTACGTTCTCTGCGTCAACGTCTTCTACCTTGGTAGATAGCTGTACGTTGTTAGCGTCGTAGAACATGATCAAGTTGTCCAGTCCTAAAGTTCCGGCGATACGTCCGGCACCTTGGGAGATTTCCTCTTGGATACCTCCATCGGAAATATATGCGTAAATAGTCTGGTTCATTACTTCCTCACCCAGACGTGCTTTCAAGAATTTAGCCGCGATAGCCGCACCTACCGCATAAGTATGTCCTTGTCCCAACGGGCCGGACGTATTTTCGATACCACGCATAACGTCTACCTCAGGATGTCCCGGAGTAACGCTTCCCCATTGGCGGAACTGTTGAAGTTCATCCAATGTGAATTTGCCGCTTAAAGCCAGTACGGAATAAAGCATCGGAGACATATGTCCCGGGTCAAGGAAGAAACGATCGCGTCCTTCCCATTTGGGATTCTTGGGATCGTATATTAAGAACTCTGAGAACAGTACGTTAACAAAGTCTGCACCACCCATAGCGCCACCCGGGTGCCCGGAGTTCGCTTTCTCCACCATTGACGCAGCCAGTATACGGATGTTATCAGCTGCTTTGTTCATTACTTGAATATCGTTCATTTTATCAGATGAATTATTTATTTGACCGCAAAGATAATCAAACTCTTTGTAAGAGCCGTTATATCAATCAAACAATTCCTTTTCGGTAAAGGTTCCTATCTTCTTATATTTTTGATAAATTGAGAGATATTTAAGATAGCCCGCTGAGCGCCTTATTCTTGCGGATATACATCATTCGGATTAGAGCGAGAAGTCGAAACCCTGTTCAACCCATTTGTTGTATTTTTTCTCGTTGAATTTGTAGAGGAAAGCTCCTCGTTTGGAACTTTTCTTGTCTTTGATATCCAGTTTCTCCAGAATATCCATGGCGTTTAGCTTTTTGCGAAAGTTCCGTTTGTCTAAAGGGGTTTGGTAAATGGCCTCATACAATGTCTGTAGTTGGGGCAAGGTAAATTGCTCGGGAAGCAAATTGAAACCGATAGGGCGGCTTGCCGCTTTCTTTTTAAGGACGGATAACGTATCGTTTATCATTTGGTTATGGTCGAAAATCAAGTCAGGAAGCTCGGATATCTTGGTCCAAGTAGCGTTATGGTTTTCCAAGATCTCGGGACTAAAATCATTCATATTCACCAAGGAATAGTAAGCTACGGAGATAACCCGCTCCCCTAGGTCACGCGATACATCTCCGTAAGCCCCTATTTGTTCCATAAAAAGATGCTCGATGCCCGTGCAATCGGTTAATACCCGTGATGCTGCTTCATCCACGCTTTCCCCGGATTTCACGAAACCTCCCATAAGAGACCACTGTCCTTTCATCGGCTCGAACGAACGTTTGTATAATAAAACATTCAACTCCTTATTGTTAAACCCTAGAATGATACAATCTACGGCAACATAGAATTTTACTTCGTCTTGATAAAAAGCTGCTGACATCGTTTTATGGATTTTAAAGATTAACAGAGCTTGCGTGCTCCGTCGCTGATTACTACATTATATAATTTAGGTTCACGCCCAAACTTCTCTTTATAAGCGGAGAAGGCTTTCTTCACGAAATCGTCGTACAACTCATCCTTAACCAAGTTGATCGTACAACCACCGAATCCTCCACCCATGACACGAGAACCCGTTACACCACATTCCTTGGCGATATCGTTCAAGAAATCCAGTTCCTCGCAGCTAACTTCATAAAGCTTGCTCATACCTTGATGCGTGCCGTACATCTTTTCGCCGACAGTCTCATAGTCGCCTTTCTCCAAAGCGGCACATACGTCGAGTACACGTTGGATTTCCTCGATAACATATTCGGCACGCATGTAATCCTCTGCGCTGACATCCGCTTTTACCTCGTTCAGCATCTCCATCGTAGCGTCACGTAAGAACTCTACTTTCGGATGGTTGCGGCGAATGGCGGCTACCACGTTCTCGCAGGATTTACGGCGTTTGTTGTAGGCTGAGGACGCCAACTCATGCTTAACGACCGAATCCAATAATACGAGTTTGTAACCAACCGGATTAAACGGATAATATTTATATTCCAAAGAACGGCAATCCAAGCGGATCAAACTTCCGGCCTTGCCGAATACGGAAGCGAATTGGTCCATGATACCGCAATTCACGCCACAATAATTATGTTCTGTAGCTTGACCGATCTTAGCCAACTCGAATTTATCGATATTCAATGAGAATAAGTCATTCAATGCGAAAGCATAAGTACTTTCCAATGCGGCGGAAGAAGACATTCCAGCGCCCAGAGGTACGTCTCCAGCGAATACGGTATCGAAACCTTGGATATTACCACCTCGTTTAATAATCTCCCGGCATACGCCAAAGATATATCTAGCCCAGCTTGCGGAAGGAGCGTCCTCCTCGGTCAAGCCAAATTCAGCGTAATCATTTAAGTCGATGGAGAACGCCCGGACTTTGCCCGTCCCATTCGGTTTGATCTCGGCGATCATCCCTTTATCTACAGCACCCGGAAAAACGAAACCTCCATTATAATCAGTGTGTTCACCGATCAAGTTAATACGTCCCGGGGATGTGTATAAGCTACCTTCGGTATTAAATAACTCTTTAAATTTAGTTCTGATTTTTTGTTGCATGATACTTAATTTGATTAAGGTAAATAATTGAATAAACAAGAAGAAATTACCCATTCAGATAACTCTGCCGGATAATTTCTTCTTTATCATATTATGTCCTGTCCTTATTATTCAACAGGAATGTCTTTGTTTACGTTCTTGCTACCGATCAAAGCGTAATATAGCAAATATGCCAATCCTAGGAATACCACCCAAAAGCTAGTAATGAAACCGCCAGCGTCGGCTACAGCTCCTTGGATCAACGGAAGAATACCTCCACCGCAAACCATCACCATGAAGATACCGGAAGCGGCTGCCGTATATTTACCTAAACCTTCTACTGCCAAGTTGAAGATACCACCCCACATGATGGAAGTACATAAACCACAAAGAGCCATGAACATGATTCCAACCGGAACCTCAACCATACCGAAAGAGATATCAGACAAGAATACAGGCATACTAACTTTTGTCGTAGCAGGGGCGAAGATAGCGATCAAGATAAAGATCATACCTACCGTGGCGGCTGATGACAACATCGCCTTACTAGAGATCTTAGCTCCGAAAGAGGCACCGAACAGACGTCCGATCATCATCAAGAACCAATATGTACCCACGATAGAACCGGCTACTGTAGGATCGATACCGATCTCAGGAGAAGTAGCGAACAAGTTCATGAAGTTAGGAATACCTACTTCGACACCCACATACAAGAAGATTGCGATGGCACCTAAAATGAAGTGACGGAAAGAAAGCGCGCTGTGCTTGTCCGGAGTCTTGGCTTCATTTTCTTTAACCATATGCGGTTCCGGAATTTGCATGCAGAACAATACGATAAATACGATGGCAAAGATACCCATAGCCAAGAACAATGCCGGGTTAGCGTCACTGATCTGAGCCTTAGCAGCGTCACCGATCAAATAACCAACCAATACCGGAACGATCGTAGCGCCGATAGAGTTCACGGAACCGGCAACCTGAATTAATTGGTTACCTTTGTTTCCACCACCACCTAGCGTGTTCAACATCGGGTTTACTACGGTATTCAACATACACATAGAGAAACCGGACACGAAAGCACCTGTCAAATAAACAGCGTAGCTACCAGCCACACCGGAAAGATAAGAAATGCCTACACCACAGAAACCTACGATGATCGCTAACAAAGCGGTTTTCTTGTAACCGATCTTCTGCAATAGCATACCGGCCGGAATACCCATGAAGGCATAGGCGATAAAGTTAGCTGCGTTACCCAGCTGCGACATGAAGTTGCTGGCAGCGAACTGGTTCTTAACGATGATACCGAATGGGTTCTGTAGACCCGTCACGAAAGATATCATGAAGAAGAGAGCCACCATCATGATAATAGGCAATGTGTAATTCTTTTTTGCTGTTGATTCCATTTCTTTTTTGTTGTTTTAGATTATTAGATTACTTAAATTATTCTCTTATTCTACACTGAATTTATAAATAGTAGTACTTTGGAAAACCTCGCCCGGGCGGAGTTCCGTTGTCGGATATTCCGGTTTGTTGGGGCTATCGGGGAAATGTTGGGTTTCCAGACATAAAGCGGCCCGTTCCGGGTAGCGTTGTCCGTTCTTACCTTCGAAATTCCCAGTCATCCAGTTACCTGTGTATAATTGCACGCCCGGTTGAGTCGTATAAGTTTCCATTACGATACCGGTCTTGGGGGAGGAGCAGCGAGCGCAGTAAGAAAGTTCGTTGTCCTCTTTATTTAATATGTACGTGTGGTCATATCCCTTACCGAATATAAGCTGTTCGAAATTGTCATTGATTCGTTCGCCTACCTCATGAGGAGTCCGGAAGTCCATCGGTGTACCTTCTACTTTCTCTTTAGGTCCGTACGGGATTGCCGTATTGTCCGTAGGCAGGTAATAGTCGGCGTTGATCGTGAGGATATGGTCTCCTATATAAGGATCTCCCGCACCGGATAGGTTAAAATAAGAATGATTGGTTAGGTTCAAGACCGTAGGTTTGTCCGTAGAGGCTTGATAGGAGATAACGACCTCATTCTCATTTGTCAGATGATAAGTTACGGTTGTCTTTAGTTCTCCGGGGAAACCTTCCTCGCCATCGGCGGAGGTATATTTCAATTCAATGGTTTGCTCGTCTATTTGTTTGGCGTCCCATACGACCGCATTGAATCCCTTGATTCCGCCATGCAAGCTATTGGGGCCATTATTTATGGCTAATTTGTCATAAGTAATACCGTCGATCGTGAATTTTCCAGCGGCGATACGATTTCCATAACGACCGCAAATGGCACCGAAATAAGGTTCTTCTGATGTTAAGTACTCTTCAATCGAATTATGGCCAGTAACGACATCGGTCATTTTTCCGTCCTTATCCGGAACCATCAGCGAGACGATTTTCGCTCCATAATTCGTGATCGCTAGCTCTGCTCCAACCTTGTTACACAGGGTATAAAGCGCCGTTTCTTTCCCGTCAATTTGCTTGCTGAAGTTAGCAACAGACAAGCCCGACAGTGTATTTATGTTCTTCATGCGTATCAATATTATTGAAATTGCGTGTAAAAGTAACTTTCTTCTTTGTATTTATAACCTTTCTGAATAATGTTTTATAGCATGATTTTAGATTTGTCTGCCAAAAATATATAATTATCGCTTGTTTATACGTCAAGTCCTTGATTCTTCTCTTAGGCTAAAAAAACAAAACAACTCTTGTCTTACCCCTGTTATTAGTAAAACAGAGATAGAAAGAAATTGTCCATGCGGTCATCCTATAAATATATCATACTCATACTCTTTGTGCTTATGCCCGGCTTGCTTTATTCCCAATCTCAAGATTGGGTACGTAAGTCCATTTATCCGCAAGCGGATAGTGGTAAAAGCAAGATCTATAATTGGATGTGGGGGAGGCATTATCGTCACCTTTATACGATCCCGATCAGGGTTCCTTCGGCTACGATAGAAACGTTGGGGGGTGGGATGGATATCGTCGGGCAAGCGGAAGGGTTTCACGGATTATTGTTGGAGAATAAGCGTAAGCAATTGTATTTGCTAAAGCCCTTGGGTGGCTCTACGAGTTTCTTGGAGTCGAAGTTTTTCCGGGAAATATATAATAAGACTGATTTTAAGAATACATATTTGGATGAGTTCTTAGGAGACGCTTATACGATTATCAATCCCTATACCTTTTTGGTCGCAGATTATTTAGCGAAG
Organism: Parabacteroides sp. Y3-G-102; assembly: GCF_023656845.1. NCBI lineage: Bacteria > Pseudomonadati > Bacteroidota > Bacteroidia > Bacteroidales > Tannerellaceae > Parabacteroides > Parabacteroides sp. Y3-G-102. Next base: position 17,547 of record NZ_JAMOKU010000030.1, read on the forward strand.
TCCGCGGGATTGAGTTTTTCTCCCTCCCGTATTTACTATATTCCTTCCCACATGCGGAAAGACACGGTTGCGGACGGCAGCGACATACAAGATAGGCTGGTCAATCTAATCAATGTTCCGGATATTAATTTAAGGTCTAATTTGTATACCACGGAAGACTTTCTAGACAGCCTTCAAGTGAGTAAAAACTATATGGCGGATCAAAATCTATACATTCGGGAACGTATTTTCGATATGTGGACCGGAGATTGGAATAAGACGAACGAAAACTGGGAGTGGCAGTCACATACCGTCAATAATAGCGTAATTTATACCCCGATCGTGATCGATAGGAATCATGCTTTCACGAAGGTGGACGGAGTATTGTTCAAGCAAATGTTGAAGATGTTATCGTTGGATTTTATCTGTAATTATGATAGCCTGATTTTAAAAGATACAAAGAAAATCAATAAGCTAGCTTTTGCGCTGGATATGGCGGTAGCAGGCCGCAGTGATGAGTCGGTTTGGATACGCCAAGCCCAAGAAATTCAGAGACAGATGACCGACTCTTTGATCGATAGCGCTTTTACTTATTTGCCGGAAGGTGTAAAACATGATGAGATAGAACTGATTAAACGAAAGTTGAAACGAAGGAGGCTAGAGTTGGAAGCGGTTGCCAGCCAATATTATCGCTTATTGCAACGTACGCCAGTGGTTGCCGGAACCAATCAATCCGATTATTTCTTAATCGAGCGGCAAGCGCCGGACCGGACTGTTTTACGGATTTATGATCCCGAGACCGGAGACTGTAGGTTGGAACAACAATTCTCCGGCAAGGAAACCAAAGAACTGTGGTTATATGGGCTTGCGGGAAACGATACGTTTGAAGTGAAGGGAAATACACGGAAAGATTTTCCGATATACTTGATCTCCGGAGAGGGGGAGAACCAATACCAATTGAATCATAACCGGAAAATACATGTCTATGATAAAGATTATAAATATGATTACCAGAAGATAAAATACCATAAGATATCTTTTACCCCGTGGGGAATATATGATTCGGATAAAGGTATTAGTTTGGGTACGTTCTTTACATATACGATGTATGGCTTTAAACGAGCCCCATTCACCTATCAGCATCGGATCGGGTATAATTATTTGAAAGGGTTCATGTATGCAGGTATCTTCCCTAATTATGATGACCGGAGACGTTTATACCTAAATGCCTCCATTTCTTCACCCCGTAACTTCGAGAACTTCTTCGGATTTGGAAATAATACGGCGGGCTATAAAGAGGAGAAAAAGAATTATAACCGGGTGAAGCTCCGGACGTATATGTTTAATCCATCCTTCGAGATGGATTTGAGGAAAGAAGAGGTGATGACTTTCTTTGGCTCTTTGGATATGTACAAGGCTAAACGTACGGATGATCGATATATTTATACGGTTTATGGAGAAGATCATCCTATTTTCCGCACGAATTATTTCGTAGGTCTTGGCGCTACTTACCGGATAACGAAACAGCCTTATTCGTGGCTTCCCCTATTGGAAACCGAATGGACGGCCGGATGGAAAATGAATTTGAAAAAGCCGGAACGTAATTTCCCCTATGCGCAGGGAAGCCTTTCATGGAACGTACGGTTCTCGGATCGTTTTACTTGGGCCTCCTTGATGAAGGGAACGGTATTATTCGATAATGACTATGAGTTCTATCAAGCCGCCACGATTGATTTAAGGGGATTCCGTGAGAACCGTTTTATCGGAAAGCAATCCTTTTACCAATACTCGGATTTACGCTTGGACATGGGAAAACTAAAGAATCCGTTCACTCCCTTAAAATATGGTCTATTCGCGGGCTTTGATTATGGGCGGGTCTGGTTTCCCGGTGAGCGTTCCCATAGTTGGCATACTTCCTATGGTGGCGGGATTTGGCTTACTTTCTTGAATAAGTTCACCACTAAATATTCTTGGTTCGGCTCGACGGATAGTTTCCGGTTCGCCTTTGAGTTGGGGCTTGGGTTTTGATATAGCCTCAAACTTACACGGGACTGATGAGGGAAATTCTCATCATGATAAGGAGGGTTATTGTCTATTTCTATATTTGTTCTTGTCTTCTGTCGTATGACCCGGTAAAAACGTGTACGTGTTTTCCGAAAAACATGTACGACTTTTGTGGAAAACATGTACGTGTTTTTTCAGAAATATAATCATGTTTTTAAGGCTGATGATAATCAATGATTTACATATTCGTGTTATTTGCATGCTTATTGTTTGGATTTATTGAGTGAAAATCTATACATTTGCCTTTGATCAATTTTGTTCTTGTTATGAAATGGTTAAGGGCAATGTTTTTGTGCATGGTCGTTTTTGCCGCATTGACTGTGGTCGCCAACGATTCTTTCTCCCAAAAGGAGGTACGGGCGTGTGCTTCTACATCTTTATTTTCAATAGCGAATAAAGAGCCGGCTGCTTTCATCTCTTTTCAAGAAATCATAACTCCTTTGACGTCTTTCTCCGCTTTTGGGGAGAAACTTTTGTATCTTATTGCCTCATTGAATTTTTTCCTCGCTTTGTTTACCCAGTCGGTAGCTTTGTTGTTTTACGAACGGAGGGTAAGTTATGTTCGATTAAAATCCGTCTTTTGGCAAGAGCGATACTCTTGCTATGTGCTTTGTCGTATGCTGAATTAGACATGATTATGCCCTGTCTTCAAGGGCATAGAGGAGAGTTGTGTCAATTTATTTTATACGAAAAACAAGCGTATCATGAACTCTATATATCGAAATTTTATTATCACGTTGAAGGCAAATAAAATGGCGGCAACACTAAATATATGCGGCCTCGTTATCGCCTTTACTTTATTTGATAGCGTAGCTATCCGTACGGAATCCGAACGAACTTTTGATAAAATACACTCGAAAGCCGAGGCTATTTATCGATTGGATTGTGTGACAAGTAAAAGTCAATGGCCTACGCAAATCCTGCCTTTCGCCCAAGCATTTGCCTCGTCTTCTCCACATATATTGGAAAGTACGATCATAAATCCTTACATAGGGGAAGTTTATTTTACGATCGGGAGGGACGAGATTCTCAAAGGTTATAAGGAACCGGTGATAACCTGTACTCCGGGGATCGTTTCTATATTTGACTTCCAATTGGTGGAAGGTTCACTAGATTGCTTAGATGATCCGGAGAAATGCCTTTTGCCGGAAAGTATGGTCCGGAAGATATTTGGCGAGTCATCGGCTATTGGTAAGGAGTTGCTTGCGGAAGAAGAGATTTGGAGCAAGGAACGAAAATCACTAGTCGTAGGAGGAGTTTATAAAGATTTCCCGGAAAATACACAATTGAATAATGCCATTTATACTTCTTTATCGTCGACTTATTGTATGGATGATTGGGATAACTGGATTTTCCTTTGTTATGTCCTTTTAGATGATCCGTCACAAAAAGATCTCATTTGCTCCCAGTTTAACCAAGCATTTCCCTTCAAGCAATACGAGAGGCTCCAAGAGGTACAGACCCGTTTGGTGAATTTATGCGATATTTATTATATGAATGATATGAATAGTGTTACTTACATAAAATCAGGGAATAAAAGACAAACGGATTTGTTGTTTAGCGCTTCGTTTCTAGTGGTATTGATAGCAGTGATTAATTTTATAAACTTTACAATGGCATTGGTTCCGGCAAGAATAAAAAGTATTAACATCCGCAAAATTCTAGGGGACTCGGTATGGCGGTTGCGTGGATTTCTTTGGTTAGAGTCTTTTCTTTTTGCGCTATTGTCTTATGCTATATCCTTTTTGCTGTTATTGGTTTATGAAGGTTGCATTGGAGGAGGGTTTCATATGAAGGGAATAGTTTTTTTTGGTGGATTATTTATGACTTTGTGTGCGGGACTATTGGCCGGTGCATATCCGGCTATTTATGCAACTTCTATTCCTCAGCGAATCGTGCTGAACGGTTCTTTTGGTTTGTCTCCAAAGGGAAAAAGAATGCGGGAATGTCTGGTTGGTTTTCAGTATACGGTTTCAATTATATTGATCGTCCTGTCACTGTTTATTTATAAGCAGATAGAGACAATGCGGAGTCATTCCTTTGGTTTCGGGAATGATAATGTAGTTGTCGTAGAATTGAATAAGGAGATAACCGAGAAATATAAAGAGAATTTTACCAACTGTTTGCGTGGTTATGCGGGAATTGAGGATGTGGCTTTCGCCGCTAGTAAGATAGGAGCGACCAATGAGAATCGTGGCGGGGCCGCAGAGTTTAATGGAGAGACTATTTATTTTTATTATTTGAATGTATCACCTAATTTTTTATCCCTTATGGATATTACCGCGAACGAGGGACGTGTCTCAAGGATGGAAGATGGGAGGAATAAAGAGTTGCTTTTGGTTTTTGACCAAAAAGCGAAAAGGCAATTAAACCTTCATGTGGGTGACCGTATGAAAACCTTTTGGGGGAATGATGCCCGGGTATTAGGATTTACGGATGAGGTGGTGATCGCTTCCACACATAAAGCATCGGAGTCGCTAGCTACTTATCCTGTCGCTTTTGTGACGAATGAAGAATTATATATGCCTTACGCTTATATAAAGTTGATGCCGGGGGCTGATAAAGGGAATGTTTTACTTTATATTAGGAATATGCTCAACGAACTTTCCCCTTCATGTTTACCTGATTTTGAGTTTTGCGATACATTCTCCCGGCATCTGTATGAAAAAGAAATCCAGTTTGGCGACCGGGTTATTTTATCCAGTGTTTTATCTATCTGGATGGCATTGGCAGGTATTTTAAGTCTGGTATTGTTTGATGTCCACTATCAGCGGCGAGAAATTGGTATAAGGCGGGTGTATGGATCTTCCGTGAGTGAGATACTATATCGTTTGAATAAAGTCTATTTAAAGGTCTTGCTCATTAGTTTTGTTATCGCGATTCCAGTTTCCTATTATTTTATGGAGAGATGGGGCAGTAATTTTATGGAGAAAGTCCCTGTCAGTTATTTGATTTATTTTGTCGCATTGCTAGGGATCAGTATCCTGACGGTAGGAGTGGTCACGTTCCAAAGTTGGAGGGCGGCGAATGAGAATCCGGTGGATATGTTATAGACAACTTACATCGGCAACGAAGTTAACTTTATCGGCAAAGTAACTTAACATACTTTGCTGATGAAGCTAAGATACTTTGGAAGTACAGATAAGGTATTGGATTGTAACCGATTTTTCTAACTAATTTGAAATTTGTAAGGGAGGATTTATGCGAATAGTCCCTCCCTTACATTTTGTCTTGTTCAAATAGTTGGCTTTATTTGTCCTAGAACTTATTTCTTCAAGGCCTCCAAAACTTGAGGCATCATAGTACAGATATAATGTTCTTCTTTCGCTGTAAAGAAATTGCCATCGACTACGGAATCCTCATCTGTTGCTTGTCCTTTGCTAATGGCAGGCTTAGCCAACGGATGTACCGCTAGCTTCTTTCCTTCCGTGATTCCGGTGAAGTCGAAGAGCATAGCGGCAGCGCAATGTCCAATCATAATTTTACCCTTTTCCCCGAAATTCTTAATCACATCCATTAGATCGATATTGTATTGTTTGCTAGCGTTCTGCTGGAAAACAGGAACCGCATCGCCACAAGCGAATACCATTGCGTCGTATTCATCTTCATGCCCTTTTAAATTAGCGATCACATCGTCTACTGTCAAAGCTATGCCAGAGTTCGTTTTGATCTCTTTTGAATTGGCTACCGCATATACTTTATAAGTAATGCCATTCTCGAAAAATGATTCCAAATATTGGAACAAACCAAATCCATTTACTGGATTTACCGCTAAAACTGCTACTTTCTTTGCCATAATCGTAAATTATTAAGTGATACAATAGTTATTTTTCGTAAGTTTATTACTTTTGTGGCGTAAAAGTAAGCCCCTTTTTTAGAGAAAACAAGAAGGCACTTATAAATAAGGAACTTACATGGATGTAACCATTGTTGAGATTCAAGTAAATAGAAAAGGTTAAAAAATGAAAAACTTTCATCCGACGGGGAATTGCCCCGTGAGAGACGTATTGAGCCGGCTAGGAGATAAATGGTCTATGCTAGTGCTTATCACTTTAAGTGCTAACGGTACCATGCGTTTTAGTGATATCCATAAAACCATCGCGGATGTATCGCAACGTATGCTGACCGTAACCTTGCGTACGCTGGAATCGGATGGTCTGATCGAACGAAAGGTCTATGCGGAAGTTCCTCCCCGAGTAGAATACTGCTTAACGGAAAGAGGATTAAGTCTTATTCCCCATATCCAAGGATTGGTGGATTGGGCGTTGCAGCAGATGAGTGGTATTATGGAAAGCCGGGTTTTACATACGTCATGACTTGCTTTGGCATTAATCTATCCGCTAATTTTTTTGCTTTATCTAATTCAACCTTGAATCTGACAAAAGCGTGTATACAGCTGTTCGGGAGACGTATTAGCATCTATTAGATTAAAAAGGGCGAGGTACATCTGATCCCCGTTTTGAAGGTTTGCGTAAAGGTGGAAATATCTTTTTTCAGCTTTTGTCAAGATATTGACAAGCACTAATAATATGTATGTGTTATTCATGGAACTTTTGATATTATCAAGTGTTTGATATATAGTGAATATGAGAAATTGTATGATGCAAATATATCGATTTGGGTTTATCTACGATGAAGATTAATTGATGATTTTTATATTTTGGATCTTTTTATATTTGCGACATCGGTGAATGAATTTAAATTAACATGAAATCTGGTGTACCAAGCGGAATATATGATATTTTTGTTAAACGAATGATTAATAAGAGAAAAGCATGAAAGACTTACGGAATCATAATATATTGGTTGTTGGAAGTAGCAATACCGATATGGTCATAAAGACGAATCATCTTCCTCGTCCGGGGGAGACCGTATTAGGAGGAACATTTTTTATGAACCCGGGTGGGAAAGGAGCGAATCAAGCGGTTGCTGTTGCTCGGTTAGGGGGACAGGTCTCGTTTATTTGTAAAACAGGCAGTGATATATTCGGGCATCAATCCCAGCGGCTATTTGAGGAAGAGGGGATTGATACTTCCTATATTTTCTCAGATCCGAAGAATCCTTCCGGTGTAGCGTTGATTACGGTAGATGCCCATGCTGAGAATTGTATTGTTGTGGCTTCTGGGGCAAATGCGAATTTACTGCCAACAGATTTAGCGAAGGCAGAGGAAGCTATAGAACAAGCCGAGTTGATATTAATGCAGTTAGAAATACCGATGGATACTGTTGAGTTTGTCGCAAAGACAGCTTGGAAGAAAAATAAGCGAGTAATACTAAATCCGGCTCCAGCTCAACCTTTGTCGGCTGCGTTACTCCGCCATCTGTATATGATTACCCCGAATGAGACAGAGGCGGAGATGATCTCCGGCGTGAAGATCACGGATGAGGTTTCCGCAGAGAAGGCTGCGCGAGTTATAATGGAGATGGGAGTACAGAACGTAATCATTACTTTAGGTTCAAAAGGAGCTTTGATTTACTGTGATTCCATGGTAGATATGGTTCCTGCGATAAAAGTGGAAGCCGTTGATACTACTGCGGCCGGGGATATTTTCAACGGTGCTTTAACGGTTGCTTTGGCCGAGGGGCGGGATTTAAGGGAAGCCGTGAGATTCGCTTGCAAAGCTTCCGCCATTTCCGTGACTCGTGTGGGAGCGCAATCTTCCGCTCCTTATCGAAATGAGGTAGATATCTTTGATTAATCTAAAAAACAATCTAATATTATGAAACAAACAGTATTTGCGATGATAGCGGCTGCCTCTTTATTTATAGGGGCGACCTCATGTTCCCAACAACCCTCGGCAAAGGATCAAACGACGGTTCCCGCTGAGTTTACGATTAGTAAAGAAAAGTTGATGGATAAGATTAAGGGAGGTTGGGCCGGACAAACCATAGGCTGTACGTATGGCGGTCCGACGGAGTTCAAATATAACGGAACGATGATTCAGGAATACGTACCGATCGTATGGCCGGACGGGTATATCAAATGGTGGTACGAGAATGTTCCCGGATTGTACGATGATGTTTATATGGACCTTACGTTCGTAGATGTCTTTGACCGGTTGGGATTGGATGCTCCTGTAGACTCATTCGCCATGGCGTTCGCTACGGCAGGATATACGTTGTGGCATGCTAACCAGTCGGCACGTTATAATATTTTACAAGGGATCATGCCTCCGGCATCCGGTCATTGGCTGAATAACCCGCATGCGGATGATCTTGATTATCAGATCGAGGCGGACTATGCCGGACTGATGTCGCCGGGTATGCCGAATACGGCTTCCGAGATTTCTGATAAGATCGGGCATATCATGAATTATGGAGATGGTTGGTACGGCGGTGTGTATGTCGGGGCGATGTATTCGTTATCGTTTATCTCGGATGATATCGAGTTTATCGTGACCGAGGCATTGAAGACGATACCGGAGCAAAGTATCTATTATAAATGTATGAGCGATGTGATCCGCTGGCATAAGGAATATCCGGACGATTGGAAACGCACTTGGTTTGAATGTGAGAAGAAATGGAGCTCGGATATCGGTTGTCCGGATGGTGTTTTTGTTCCGTTCAATATCGATGCCGTGATCAATAGCGCATACATTCTTATCGGCTTGCTTTATGGTGAGGGAGATTTCTATAAAACATTGGATATCTCTACCCGTTGCGGACAAGACTCGGATTGCAACCCAGCCTCCGCGGGTGGTATCTTAGGAACAATCCTTGGTTATAGCCATATACCGGATTATTGGATGAAGAACTTGAGAGAAGTGGAGAATATGGATTTTGCCTATACGACCATCTCATTGAATAAGACTTACCAAATGGGCTTCGATCAAGCGTTGCAAGTGATAGAGCGCAACGGCGGTTCCGTTTCAGGTGACGAGGTGACGATCAAATGCCAGCAACCTGTAGCCGTTCGTTACGAGAAGGCTTTCGAGGGTATGTATCCGATAGAGAAAGTGGCGGTTAATAAGAATTTGCCCGATGTAGGAGAACTGCCTTTTGAGGGAACAGGCGCCGTATTCAAAGGCTTTGTGAACGCTAAAGATGATAAATACGTAGCGAAAGTAGAGATGTACCTAGATGGGGAGCTGGTTGAGACGGCGAACCTTCCGGCATCCTATACGACTCGTAGGAACGACCTGTTCTGGAAGTATCAGCTGCCCAAGGGAAAACATACGGCTACGTTTAAATGGCTAAATCCACGTAATGATGTCTCCGTTCATTTCAGCGAGATACTGATTTACTCGGATGCTCCGAAAGAGATTGTTCACCAATAAATTATAAAGATTATGAAGAAATCATTGTTTCTGATGGGCTTATTTGCCTTGTTGATTTCCTGTAAGGGAAATGTGTCGAAAAATATTCCTCAAACCGATAAGCCTCAACCGGTAAATCTTATTCTAGATACTGATTTAGGTCCGGACTATGATGATGTGGGCGCTATGGCCTTGATGCATGCCTTGGCGGATAGCGGTCAGGTAAATATCCTTGCGACTCTTTCCTCCAACCATGATGAGCGGGTGGTACCTTGCATTGAGGTGTTGAATACTTATTTCAACCGTCCGGACATACCGGTAGGGGCACCAAAGAGCGAACCGGGGGCCTCCTTGACTACTTGGCATAAAACGAAGTGGACTGACGAGTTACCCGCTAACTATCCGCATCATACGGCGAAGACTTCCGACGCTCCGGATGCTCTGAAGGTGTACCGTAAGATTTTGAGCGAACAACCGGATACCAGCGTTGTTATTTGTACGATTGGTTTCTTCTCTAATTTAAGGGACTTGCTTCAATCGGGAGCTGATGAATATAGCGATCTCTCCGGAAAGGAATTAGTCGCCAAGAAAGTGAAACGTTTGGTTTCTATGGCGGGCCTGTTTCCGGAAGGAAAAGAATTTAATGTGTATTGCGATGTCCCTGCCTCTAAAGTCGTAGCGGATGAATGGCCTACAGAGATTGTCTTTAGCGGTTTTGAGATCGGGAACGTAATCTTGACCGGAAAGAAACTGGTGCAAATGAACGTGGAGAACAGTCCTGTAAAAGATGCGTATGCCCTTTGTTTCGCGGAGGGAGACCCGGAAGGGCGCATGAGCTGGGATCATACGGCGGTATTGGTCGCTATAAAAGGTTATGAGCCTTATTTCGATGTAGAGCGAGGTACCTTTCATGTCGTAGATGATGAGGGGACTAACAATTGGGTGGCAAATCCCAATGGCCGTGATCTTCGTTTGATCGAGAAGATGCCGCCTACGGAGGTCGCTTCCTTGATAGAGAATTATATGATGCATCAACCATCTATTAAATAGTATTTTTATGTATATCGTACAAGATTATTCTTTAGCTGTCATATTCTGTGTCGTTACGATGCTTTGTTGGGGATCGTGGGGGAATACGCAGAAATTAGCCTCCAAGACTTGGAGATATGAGTTCTTCTATTGGGACTACGTGATTGGTGTCTTGCTCTTTTCTCTGATTTCCGGCTTTACCTTGGGCAGCATCGGGACGGAAGGACGCAGTTTCCTGCCGGATTTGGCGCAAGCGAATCTCGCTAGTTTAGGGAGTGCCTTTTTGGGCGGTATTATTTTTAATGCTGCCAATATCTTGTTGTCTGCGGCGATCGCCATTTGCGGATTGTCGGTCGCTTTTCCAGTAGGGATCGGATTGGCCTTGGTGCTAGGCGTATTGGTTAACTATTTCGGGGCGGCGAAGGGGGAACCGACTTATATCTTTATTGGTGTAGCCTTAATCACGATCGCCATCATCTTGAACGGCCTGGCTTATAAGAAAGCCTTGGTCGGTACCAAGAAAGTATCGGGGAAGGGGATCCTTATATCGGTTGTGGCCGGCGTGATCATGGCCTTTTTCTATCGTTTTGTCGCCGCTTCCATGGATATGGAGAATTTCGCTTCTCCGGCACCCGGGAAGTTGACGCCTTATACCGCCGTATTTGTTTTTGCCATAGGAGTATTTGTTAGTAATTTCTTATTTAACACATTGGCAATGAAACATCCGGTGGAAGGTAAGCCTGTCTCCATATCCGGTTATTTTAAGGGAGATATGAGTACGCATCTCGTGGGTGTATTGGGGGGTGTTATCTGGTGTATCGGTCAATCTTTCAGTATGATAGCGTCAGAGAAAGCGGGAGCGGCTATATCTTACGGATTGGGGCAAGGAGCCACGCTAGTCTCCGCTTTATGGGGCATCCTTATCTGGAAAGAGTTCAAGGGAGCGCCAGCCATTTCCAATCGTCTGAATGTCGGGATGTTTATTTTATTCGTGATCGGACTTGGGTTCTTAATTTATGCGGGAGCTTAAATAACGTTATTTTTATTTATTTCGGAAAAAACATTACCTTTGTTCTTGTTTCTTGTTTATGGGAGTTTAATAACGAAAAAAGACGATCTATGAAAGAAGAAGGTGATGTATTCAAAAAGTTCCGTGATTCCTTCAGCAGGATGGAGGGACATTTCCATATACTAGAACAGCGTGTGCCGGTTGAACTTCAGATGGAGTATTTCAAATACTCGGAAAACGTACGGAAGGAAAACCGGCCTCCCCGTCCCTTATCGGAGGATGAGTGCGAGACCCTGTACAACACTTTGTTGACGGAGGAAACCACGGACAAGACCGAGAAGAGATATTTGTTATCTCAATTGGCTACCTCGAAATCCGTCCGTGCGTACCGCTTGTTGGAGGAATACACCCAGCATCCGGACCCGGAAGTGACAGATTGGGCCTACATGGCTTTGATGGAGTCTCGTATCTCCTTAGAGTCCGATTTCTCCGACGAGAAACAAATTTATATCTCGACCGGCTTGGGAGGAAAAGGGGAGAAGCTGCGTTTCTATGTCTTGATGACGTCTAAAGGCAAGAAACCTTTCCAAGAATATCAGCGGCAGACAATCGAGCGGGAGTTCGCTTATTATCTGCCGAAAACGGACTGCGAGATCGAGCGTTTGACGATCGGTGAGCAGTATGTGGAGCTGGTGTTCTTGATCCCGGTACGTACGGATATAAAAGCCACGTTGGACCGGGTGATCAATGAATGTAACCAATACGGCGATTTCCTCTCGAATGTTTTCACGATCACGAATGTCAAGGAATTGACACCCGAGGAGATTTCCGAGATTATAAGTAAGAATGGAGACGATTAAGCAAGCTATTAAGTATGGTGTAGTCGGGTTGAGCAATACCTTGATAACGATGATTGTTATCTGGGTGATGATGAAACTCTTCGGATGCCGGGAAGGTTTATCTAACTTAACGGGATATGTGGCAGGCATATTAAACAGTTTCATCTGGAACAAGCAATGGACTTTCAAGGGAAGTTCCACCGGATGGACGAAAGGGGCGGTTCGGTTCACGATCGCTTTCATTATTTGTTATGCCTTACAGTACGGATTGGTACTGATCTTGAATTCCCGACTTACGATCGATCATTACTACAACCACTTGATTGGAATGGCTTTCTATACGGTGATTAATTTTTTAGTAAATAAGTTTTATACCTTTAAAGCTTAAAAGGCATGAAGAAGTTAGCGGTTATAGTCCCGTGTTATAACGAGGAAGCCGTGATCGAGGAATCGTATCGGCGTACGAAAGAGGTCTTGGTAAAGTTGCCGAACCCTACGGAGATTATCTATATAAATGATGGCAGTCAGGATAAGACACGTTCTTTGTTGGATCATATAGCCGCTACCGATCCTCATGTGAAGGTGATTCACTTCTCCCGGAATTTCGGTCATCAACCGGCGGTAACGGCGGGTATCAATAACTGTGACGCTGATTTGGCGATTATCATCGACGCCGATATGCAGGATCCGCCGGAATTGATTCCGGATCTGCTGGAAGTGCAGGAGAGAGAGGATGCCAACGTGGTTTATTGCGTCCGTAAGTCACGGGAAGGGGAGAGTCTTTTCAAGCTGTTCACCTCCAAGGCTTTTTACCGGGTGATGAATTATATGAGCGAGGTCCATTTCCCGCTGGATACAGGAGATTTCCGTTTAGTGGACCGGAAGGTGATGAATGAGTTCGACCGTTTTAAGGAACGGGGAAAATATATCCGTGGCTTGATAAGCTGGGTGGGCTTCCACCAAGTGCCGTTTTATTATGAGCGTGAGGCGCGTATCGCCGGCGAGACGAAATATCCGATTAGTAAGATGCTGAAATTCGCGTCGACGGCAATGCTTTATTTCTCGAAGAAGCCGTTGCGTTTGGCGATGAGTCTCGGGTTTATATCCGTATTGGTCGGTATAATCTTGGCGGTTTGGTTCACGTTGGGCAAGATCTATGGTTTTAGTAACGCCGAGGTTGGCTGGACTTCTATCATGACTTCCATTATCTTCTTTGGAGGTGTACAGTTATTGACGGTCGGCGTGTTAGGGCAATATGTCGGTATCCTCTTTGACGAGATCAAGGCCCGTCCCGAATACATTATTGACGAGAAGAAAAACTATTAAAAAACATCGGAGGCGAAATAAGCCGTTTTTCTATGATCTGAATTCTGTTCCATGATAAATGTCTTTTCATGATATACTTGTGATATGTAACATAAACAATTCGATATCCGGATAGTTTATACATAGAAGAGATTAATAAAACTTATGTGTCATGAAGTATAGAATAGAGAAAGATACCTTAGGTGAGGTGGAAGTGCCGGTGGACGTTTATTATGGGCCGCAAACACAACGGAGCGTGAATAATTTCAAGATCGCCACCGATATTAGCCGGATGCCCAAAGAGGTGATAGAGGCGTTCGCTTACTTGAAAAAAGGAGCGGCTTTGGCTAATAAAGACGCCGGCGTCTTGTCTCCGGAGAAATGCGAGTTGATCGGTAAGGTATGCGACGAGATCTTGGCGGGTAAATTAAATGACTCCTTCCCCTTGATCGTATGGCAAACGGGGAGCGGGACCCAGACGAATATGAATGTCAATGAGGTGATCGCCAACCGGGCGCATGTGCTGACCGGAGGAAAGCTAACGGATAAGGAGAAAGTGCTGCTTCCGAACGATGACGTGAATAAATCGCAATCCTCCAATGATACGTTTCCTTCCGCTATGCATATTGCCGCCTATAAGGTGACTGCGGAGGTGACGATACCGGGATTGGAGAGTCTGTATCGTGCGTTGGCGCTAAAAAGTGAGGAGTTCATGAAGATCGTGAAGATCGGGAGGACTCATTTTATGGATGCCACTCCATTGACATTGGGGCAAGAGTTCAGTGGCTATGCGGCTCAATTGGAATATGGTATACGGAAAGTAAAGGATTCCCTGTCGCATATCTCCGAGTTGGCTTTAGGAGGTACGGCGGTTGGGACTGGTATTAACGCCCCAGTCAATTATGACGAGTGTGTCGCTAAGAAGATATCAGAGTTGACTGGGCTTCCTTTTGTAACCGCTCCGAATAAATTCGAGGTCCTAGCTACCCATGATGCCTTGGTTGAGGCGCATGGAGCCTTGAAATCCGTAGCGGTCAGCTTAATGAAGATCGCGAACGATATACGAATGTTGGGCTCAGGTCCTCGTGCCGGTATCGGTGAGATCCATTTGCCGGAGAACGAGCCGGGTTCCTCCATCATGCCGGGAAAGGTGAATCCTACGCAATGCGAGTCATTGACGATGCTCGCCGCTCAAGTAATGGGTAACGACGTGACAATCTCGATAGCCGGCTCCAACGGGCAGTTCGAGTTGAACGTATTTAAGCCGGTTATTATCTCGAACTTCTTGCAAAGCGCCCGCTTGATCGGTGACGGTTGCCTGAATTTCAGCGAACGTTGCGTAAAAGGCATTACCCCGGTGAACGAAAACATCAAACGCCATCTGGATAGCTCCTTAATGCTGGTTACCGCCTTGAATCCGAAAATAGGATATTACAAGGCCGCCGCTATCGCCCAGAAAGCCTATCAAGAAAATAAGACTTTGCGGGAGGCGGCTATCGAGTCCGGTTATGTGACCGCCGAGGAGT
Organism: Parabacteroides sp. Y3-G-102; assembly: GCF_023656845.1. Lineage (NCBI taxonomy): Bacteria > Pseudomonadati > Bacteroidota > Bacteroidia > Bacteroidales > Tannerellaceae > Parabacteroides > Parabacteroides sp. Y3-G-102. The sequence continues at coordinate 32,554 of NZ_JAMOKU010000030.1, forward strand.
TTGATCGTTGGGTAGACCCGTCCAAGATGGTAGGAGAGATTGAGTAGTGTCAAAACTGCTACATCTTCTCCCAAAAATGAAACAAAGAGTTAAGATGATAATGGATATTTTTGTACCGTTATCATTTTAATTCTTTGTATTATGAAGAGCACACGATGTATTTTGTCTATAATCTTAGGGTTGCTGGCCGGATGGCTACCTCTGGGTGCGGTTACCGTATTGAAGAACCTACAGGTTGAGTATCAAACCAATCCACTGGGAATTGATGTCAGTCAGCCACGTTTTAACTGGCAGATGGAGTCCGATCGCTATGGGGCCTGTGGGCAGGCTTATCGGTTATGGGTGGCCGATAGTCCGGAGCAATTGGCTGCCGGGTGTTATATCTATGATTCGGGAAAGGTTCTTTCCGGGGAATCGGTCGGCGTAGTTTATCAAGGAAAAGCATTGCAACCTTCCACTCGCTATTATTGGAAAGTTTCCGTATGGGATGAATCGGGAACGGAAATTACCTCCACCGAGCCTGCGTGGTTCGAGACCGGTCTTCTGGGTTCCGGATGGAGTGGCGCCCGTTGGATCGGCTCGTCGGAGACACAACTCTCCAAATATCGCTCGCATTATGTGATCGACTATGATGTGCGGGTTGCCGAGGGTAATGATAAAGCCGTATTTGTCTTTGGGTCGAGGGACGCTGATAATTATGTGTCTGCTGAACTGGACTTGAATGGTTCGGGGGACGCCCGTTTCATTTTACGTCATGCCACAGATGGAAAAACGACGCAAGATGCGGCGGAAAGTCTGGCCTCTATCATCCCAGCCTCGGATAAGCATAAGGTGCATCATATCCGGTTGAAGGTGACGACGGCCCAATATGCCTTGAAATATTTCGTGGATATAGAGATCGATGGAAAGACCTTGGTGAATTCCTCTTTGACTCCCGAGGAGAAAGACCGGAAGAGCCGTGGTGATTTCTGGGGAGGCAAGGAAGGGGCTTTCACCGTGTATCCTTATCCGGATGGAGAGTTGGTTTATCATTGCCGCTTGTACGCGATCGGTTTCCTGCAACCTAAAGGGCAGACCGCTACATTCTCCAACTTGCGTATCAGCGAGGATACGTGGAATACGCTTCTGTACAATCCTGCCGAGACTTATGTGGAGAAAGGGGAGGGAAAGCTCAATGTCTGGTATCCGGGCGAGAACGTATCCGCTCCCATGCTCCGGAAAGCGATAAAGATAGAGAAAACGGTCAAGAGCGCCCGTTTATATGCTACCGCTAGGGGTGTCTACGAGTTCTCGGTGAACGGGCGGAAGGTTGGAAAGGATTATCTGAATCCGGGTTGGACGGATTACCGTTACCGTATCATGTATAATACGTATGATATAACGGATTTGCTACGACCAGGCGATAATGGTATCGGGGCGATGTTGGGCGCCGGATGGTGGAGCGAGCATAGCGGTTTCCTTACCGGTTGGCAGGATCAATACGGAACCCGCCAGTCCTTATTGGGAAAGATCGTGATCGAGTATGCCGACGGTACTCGTGAGACGATCGTTACGAATGATAGCTGGAAATGTTATGACCGGGGACCGATCACTTTTAACGGCCTTCAGAATGGAGAGGAATACGATGCTCGGAAAGAGGTGAACGGCTGGGATGCTCCGGGTTTTGATGACTCGTCATGGAAACCGGCGACCTTATTCGCCGCCCCTCCGGTAAATGTGGAGATCCAAGGATATGTAGGCAGCCCGATACAAAATAATGTGACCCTGACCGCTCAGTCCATGGTAGAGCCTATTCCCGGCGTCTATGTCTATGATATGGGGCAGAATATGGTCGGTGTTCCCCGTCTGACTTTCAAGGGAAAGGCCGGACAGGAAATCACGATCCGTTTCGGGGAGATGAATTATCCGGAAACGATCCCTACCGAACCTGTCGCCCCGTACACGATCGCGATGTATAAGGAGAAGAAAGGGCAAGTCTATACGGATAATTACCGGAGCGCCCTTTCCACAGATCGTTATATCCTGAGAGGGGATGCGGCGGGTGAGACGTATGAGCCTCGCTTTACGTTCCATGGTTTCCGTTACGTGGAGATTCACGGGTTGGACAAGCCGTTACCCTTGGAGGCGGTGAAAGGGATCGTGCTGGAATCTATCGGTGCGCGGACGAGCGGTTATGAGACGTCGGACGAGCGTGTCAACCGTTTGTTTAATAACATCATTTGGGGCCAACGGGGTAATTTCCTGTCGGTTCCGACCGATTGTCCGCAACGGGATGAGCGTATGGGCTGGACAGGGGATGCGCAGGTATTTGCCCGTACGGCTACTTATAATATGAATGTCGATCCGTTTTACACCCGTTGGCTCTACTCGGTCCGGGATAATCAAGGAGATGACGGTAGTTACGCGAACTATATACCCGTAGTCGGTTTCCCGCCTCACGGCGCGGAGGATGGCGGAGGTGCCATGGGATGGATGGAAGCCGGCGTGATCGTACCGTGGCAAATGTATCAACAATACGGAGACGTGCGTATTCTGGAGCAGCATTACGCTTCCATGGTCGCTTATATGGATTATTTGGAGCGTCGTGCCGTACGCTATGTACAGCCCTTCGGTGGTTTCGGCGATTGGCTGGCTATCGAGCCGACGAATTCCATGTTGACGAACACCGCTTACTCCGCCTACGACGCTTTGATTATGGAGCAGGTAGCGAAACGTTTAGGGAAGGACGCGGACCAAAGGCGTTTCCGTACTTTCTACGAGAACGTGAAGAGGTCTTTTAACGACCTGTTTGTAAACGAGGAAGGACGCACGTTCGCCCCGACGGTGGAATCTATCTTTGGTAAGGACTCGCAAGTAGGTATGTGGCCCGGAACGGCGGCTACCGAGGCGAAGATCGTGGATACGCAGACCTCATACGTGGTTCCTCTCCAGTTCGATCTGTTCAATGAGAAAAACAAACCCTTGGCGATCCGGCATCTGGTAGAGAATATCAAGAAACATAATTATACGCTTACCACTGGCTTTATCGGTACGCCTTACCTGAATTTGGTATTATCCGACAATGGTTATGACGATGTCGCCTATAAGCTGTTTGAGCAAACCGCCTATCCTTCATGGCTATACCCTGTCCTGCAAGGCGCTACCACGATTTGGGAACGTTGGAATTCCTACACGTTGGTAAATGGCTTCGGCCCTGTGGATATGAACTCTTTCAACCATTATTCGTATGGCGCTATCGAGGAGTGGATGATAGCTTATACCTTGGGTATCCAGCGGGATGAGGAACAACCCGCCTATAAGCACATCATCCTTCAACCCCGTATCGGCGGAACCTTCTCGTTCATCCGGGGTCATTACGATTCCGCCTATGGCCGTATCGAGAGTGGATGGCAAATCCAAAAGAAGGGCTATATATACGAGGCAACCATTCCCGCTAATACGACGGCTACCTTATATCTGCCCGCCAAATCGGAGAAGTCCGTTCGTATGGAGAAAGGGCAGGAGGGGATCACGCCCGTGGGATTGAAGGATGGGAAGGCTGTGTACCGATTGGGATCGGGGAGCTACCGGATATACGTGGATTGAATATTTCCCAAATATCCCGCCCGCGTCGGGTGTGCGGTCGAATCTTGGAGAAATGCGGGACCTCGCGCCGGGTGCGCGGTCGAATCTTGGAAAAATACGGGGCTTGCGTCGGGTGTGCGGTCGAATCTTGGAGAAATATTGGACCTCGCGCCGGGCGCGTGGTCGAATCTTGGAGAAATACGGGGCTTACATCGGGTGCGCGGTCGAATCTTGGAGAAATGCGACGCTTCTCACCCGGTGTAAGGTCAGATTTTGTAAAAACGATAGTGCCCGGCCTTTTTAAAATCTGTACATTCGCGCAAAAATAAATAAGAACATTGTTCATGATTGTTTAATTCTAATTAGATCAAGCGAGAATGTCAATACGAAAATCGGATCGCATTATCAGCGTGGAGCACGTATCGAAGTATTTTGGCGAGAAGGCCGTGCTGAATGATGTAAATTTACAGGTCCGCAAGGGCGAGTTTGTAACCATTTTGGGGCCTTCCGGTTGCGGAAAGACTACCCTGTTGCGTTTGATAGCCGGCTTCCAGACGGCCTCCGAGGGCGTTATCACGATGTCCGGGAAGGAGATTACGCAGACGCCGCCGCATAAACGTCCCGTAAATACGGTATTCCAGAAATATGCTTTATTTCCACATCTGAATGTGTACAATAATATCGCCTTTGGCCTGAAGCTGAAGAAACTTCCTTCCGCCACGATCGAGAAGAAAGTGAAACAGGCGTTGAAAATGGTAGGGTTGACAGACTATGAGGATCGGGATGTCGATTCCCTTTCCGGTGGCCAGCAGCAACGTGTGGCGATCGCTCGCGCTATCGTGAATGAGCCGGAGGTGTTATTGCTGGATGAGCCGTTGGCGGCCTTGGACTTGAAGATGCGCAAGGACATGCAAATGGAATTGAAAGAGATGCATAAGTCCTTAGGCATTACGTTCGTGTACGTGACCCACGACCAAGAGGAAGCGCTGACGCTTAGCGACACGATCGTTGTCATGAGCGAGGGAAAGATCCAGCAAATCGGTACCCCGATCGATATTTATAACGAGCCGGTCAATTCGTTCGTCGCTGATTTCATCGGTGAGAGTAACATCTTGAACGGAACGATGATCAAGGATAAGCAAGTCTCTTTCGCCGGTCATGAGTTCGAGTGCGTGGATGAGGGATTCGGGGAGCAAATGCCGGTAGATGTCGTGTTGCGCCCTGAGGATATTTACATCTTCGAGCCGTCGGAGGCGGCGATGCTGACGGGTACGGTAACCTCCTCCATCTTTAAGGGCGTGCATTATGAGATGATGGTGCAAACCCCGAACGGATACGAGTTCATGGTACAGGATTACCACCCGTTCGAGGCGGGTAGCGAGGTCGGGCTTCTTATCAAGCCTTTCGATATCCATGTAATGAAGAAAGAGCGTATTTGCAATACCTTCGAGGGAAAGCTCATCGACGCTACGCATGTGGAATTCCTAGGCTGTACGTTCGAATGCAAGGAGGTAACCGATATAGAGCCAAATACGCCTGTGAAAGTCGAGATCGATTTTAAAGATGTGATCTTGGAGGATAACGAGGAAGACGGTCGCCTGACCGGAGAGGTGAAATTTATCCTCTACAAAGGCAACCATTATCATCTGACCGTGTTTACGGATTGGGACGAGGACATCTTTGTCGATACCAACGATGTATGGGATGATGGAGACCATGTCGGCATAACGATCGCCCCGGATAAAATTCGAATTATTCATGCTTAAAAAGGGAAGGAAGTGATCAATACGTTTTCTGCATTTTTTATGAGACGAAGGAACTGGACCATTCCTTATGTCCTGTTCTTGGCCATCTTTGTCGTGATACCGCTCCTCTTGATCGTGTATTACGCCTTTACGAATGACGAAGGGATGTTTACCTTCGCCAATTTCCGTAAGTTTATGATCCATCCCGAGGCGATAAACACCTTCGTGTATTCAGTCGGGATCGCTTTGATAACGACCATTCTTTGTCTGCTGCTGGGATATCCGGCCGCTTGGATATTGAGCCAAGCCCGATTTAATACTTCCCGTACGATGGTCGTTTTGTTTATCCTTCCGATGTGGGTCAATATCTTGATCCGTACGTTGGCTACCGTGGCTTTGTTCGATTTCTTGAATTTCCCGCTGGGAGAGGGGGCCTTGATCTTTGGTATGGTGTACAACTTCCTGCCCTTTATGATCTACCCGATTTATAATACACTCCAGAAAATGGATCACAGCTTGATAGAGGCGGCGCAAGACTTGGGGGCGAATCCGTCGCAGGTATTTATCAAGGCCGTATTCCCACTATCGATGCCGGGAGTGATGAGCGGTATCATGATGGTGTTTATGCCGACCATCTCTACGTTTGCCATCGCCGAGTTGTTGACGATGAACAATATCAAGCTCTTCGGTACGACCATACAGGAGAATATCAATAACGGTATGTGGAACTACGGGGCGGCGCTTTCTCTTATCATGTTGTTATTAATCGGAATCACGGGATTGTTCAGCAATGAGAGCAGTGATTCGGCGAATGAGGGAGGGCTTATCTGATGGTGAAATATTTAGCTAAGGGATATCTATGGGCTTTGTTATTATTGCTCTACTCGCCAATCTTGATTATCATGATCTTCTCGTTTACGGAGGCGAAAGTACTGGGTAACTGGACCGGGTTCTCCACGAAATTATATAGCTCTCTTTTTGCCGGCAACGTACAACATTCGTTGGTCAGCGCACTTTGGAATACGTTCGCTATCGCCATGATAGCCGCTACGGTATCTACCTTGTTGGGGAGCGTAGCCGCTATCGGGATCTTTAATTTGAAGGCAAGGGCCCGCAATGCCGTGAGTTTTGTCAATAACATCCCGATGTTGAATCCGGATATCATTACCGGTATTTCCTTGTTCCTGTTGTTTGTCAGCTTAGGGATCTCTCAAGGTTTGACGACGGTCGTGCTGGCGCATATCACGTTCTGTACGCCGTATGTGGTATTAAGCGTCATGCCCCGCTTGAAACAAATGAACCAGAATATCTACGAGGCGGCGTTGGATTTGGGGGCGACTCCGTTTCAGGCCTTGCGGAAGGTGATCTTCCCGGAAATCCGTCCGGGTATGATCAGTGGCTTTATCCTTGCCTTCACGCTATCTATCGACGATTTCGCCGTGACCATATTTACAATTGGTAATGAGGGCTTGGAAACCCTTTCCACCTTTATCTACGCGGATGCCCGGAAAGGAGGTTTGACCCCGGAACTGCGTCCCCTCTCAACGATTATATTCGTAACCGTGTTAGTATTGTTGATTGTTATAAATAAACGTGCTGAGAAAGCGAAGCGAGCGTAAATGAAAATGAAGAAATTTATATCGATTCTGTCTGTTTTGGCCCTGCTTATGGGGCTGTTCACTTCTTGCGGGCGCTCGGACGAGGAGAGAAGCAAGATCTTGAAGATTTATAACTGGGGAGATTATATCGACGAGGACGTCCTGACGGATTTCCCGAAATGGTATAAGGAACAGACGGGTGAGGAAGTCCGGATTATCTATCAGGTCTTTGATATCAACGAGATCATGTTGACCAAGATCGAGCGGGGACATGAGGATTTCGACTTGATTTGCCCTTCGGAGTATATCCTTGAGCGCATGCTGCGGAAAAATCTCTTGCTACCGATCGACCGTAATTTCGGGAAGACACCGGATTATATCGACAATGTCTCTCCCTATATCCAAGAGGAACTGAATAAGTTAAGTCAGCCGGGCCGTAAGACTACCGACTACGTGGTTCCTTATATGTGGGGAACCGCCGGCCTGTTGTATAATAAAGCCGATGTCTCGAGGGACGAGGTAATGTCGTGGAAATGCCTTTGGGACCCTCGTTTCAGGAATAAGATCTTGATGAAGGATAGTTATCGTGACGCTTATGGAACCGCTATCATATACGCCCATGCGAGGGAATTGGCGAATGGTACGATCACGGTGGAGCAATTGATGAACGATAGCTCCCCGGAAATGATCGCTATCGCCGAGGAATACTTAAAGAAAATGAAACCGAATATCGCCGGTTGGGAGGCCGATTTCGGTAAGGAGATGATGACGAAAGGAAAGGCGTGGCTGAATTTCACTTGGAGCGGCGACGCGGTCTGGGCCATGGAAGAGGCGAGTGCCGTAGGCGTAGATCTGGGGTATGAGGTTCCTTTGGAGGGTAGTAATATCTGGTACGATGGTTGGGCGATCCCTAAATACGCTCGCAACGTGAAGGCCGCCAGTTATTTTATGGACTATCTATGCCGTCCGGACATCGTCAGCCGTAATATGGAAGTGACCGGATATGTCAGCACCGTGGCTACCCCGGAAATATTGGCGGAAAAGATCGATACGACGCTGACCGAGTTCTCGGACGTAAGTTATTTCTTCGGACCGGGAGCGGAGCGTATCCAGATAGACCCGGCTCAATATCCGGACCGGAAGGTCGTGGAACGTTGTGCCATGATCCGTGATTTCGGGAACGAGACGGAGGTGGTTCTGGAAATGTGGAGCCGGGTAAAAGGTGACAATCTTAACTCTTGGATTGTTATATTGATATTCGCTGTTTTCGGCTTGTTGTTTGTCTGGGTCGTTTACAAGCGGATCAATCGTTATCAACAGAAAAGACGACATCGCAGACGTCGTAGCTGGTATAAAAAGAAATGATATGGAAGGCATAAAGAACTTGATTATAGACTTGGGCGGTGTGCTTATTAACCTGACTCGCAACCGTTGTATCGAGGCTTTCGAGAATCTGGGCGTGGAGAATATCCGGGAACAGATCACGAATAACTATCAACATAAGGACTTGTTTGAGCGATTAGAGTTGGGAACGATTTCGGTGGAACAGTTTCGCGATGATATTCGTGCCTTATCGGGAAAGCCCCTGACGGACGAACAAATCGACACGGCATGGATCGCCATGTTGGGAGACGTCCCGGAAAATAAGTTGCGTTTGCTATTGGAGCTTCGTGAACGCTATAATACGATGCTTCTGAGCAATACGAACGAGCTTCATTGGAAATGGTCCGAAGATACCTATTTCTCTTATCAAGGTCTTTGTGCCCAAGATTTCTTCCATAAGATTTACCTCTCTTACGAATTGCATATGCTGAAGCCGAACGCGGATATTTTTGAGTACGTACTGAAGGACTCGAATCTTTTAGCCGAGGAGACTATGCTGATTGATGACGCTTCCGTGAATTGCCGGGCGGCTGAATTATTGGGAATGAAGTCCTATATGCCGCAGCAAAGGGAGGATTGGTCGCATCTATTCAAATGAAGGCCGGTCATTGTTTGGTCCCGGCCTAAATGTCTTTAACCTTTAGGATATTATACGAGGTACCAAGATCATACACATCATTCCCGTCTACTTTCTTGATGTACTTTACGACACGGATGGTGACGGGAAGGATGATAACCTCGTACAAGGATTTAAGTACCGCCTGCGTCCCGATCATGATAAGCAATTCTCCGGCCGGGATCAATCCGGCGAAGGCGATCGGGAAAAAGATCAGGGAATCGGCGCTCTCACCGATAAGGGTAGATACGATCGCTCGTAACGAGAAATTCTTTCCGTTGGAGGCGATTTTCATTTTGCTCATCACATAGGCGTTCAGGAAAGAACCGGCCAAAAACGCTATCAAGCTGGCGACCGCTATACGTGGGGCCATCCCGAAGACGAAATTGAAACCTTCCTCCCCCTCCCAGAAAGGGGCGGCCGGTAATAATACCGCCAATTGCGCGAAAGCGATCACTAGGAAATTAGAGGCGAAGCCACTCCAGATAATTAGCCGTGCCTTCTTGAATCCCCACACTTCCGCTATACAATCATTGATGATATACGAGATCGGGAATACGATCAAACCTGCGGTAGCCGTTATACCGCCTACTTGCACTACTTTTGTCTCTAAAAGATTGGACGCTACAAGGCATATATTAAAAAGTATACCTAGCAGCATGAAAGGTACTGTAACTGTTTTTTGCATGTCTTCTTGTTTTTAACGAGGTTTATCAAGCACTCGGGACGCGAAGGTACGAAAATTCTTATTAAAAACGATGGGTATAGCAGATACCGATCGCATGGCGGTAATTCACGGGATCGTCTACATTAAATATATGGTAGCGATAATAGAGTTGGAGGTTATTGTTCGGGTTTAGTTGGTAATTACTTCCTGTGGAGAAACGGATCTTATCGGACCGCATCTTATTTCGCGTATCATTGAAGACCTCGGTGTAGGCAAAAGGACAGAAACCACTCTTGCGGATCTTATAGGAGAGGGTCAGCATCGAACGCAGATAATTCTTGGGATGTTCGGCGTGAACCTTATAGGTACTTTGAAAACGTTCCCGGACAGAGAGGGTAAAACGTCCGGCCGAATAAGTCCCCGTAGCGTAGAGATAATATCGGTTTCGTAACTCGTCGGATGCCTTGTATCGTGCTAGAGACATATATCCGCTTCCTGCCAGAAGATATTTATTAAACTTGTAGTTTACCTCAACGGTGGTGAGGAACCATTCCGCTTCCTTAAAGTCATCTCTCGGACGGATGTCCTCTTCTACAAGAAAGGAAAAATGCTTATAGATTTTTCCGCATAGGCTCGCCTTGAAATACACACCTGCGCCTTCCATTCCGTATAGGGATGAAGTGCATCCTATTATAAAGAATAGGATCAGATAAATAGATCGTTTTGTATATGATGTGTTTTTCATGTAGAGTGACTTCCGATGCAAAAGTAGTGTTTTTGGATGTAATACCAACGCCTCAGGATATTATATCCGATTTTTCTTATATTTGTCTCCTATTAACTATCAAATTCGAATACATGGAAAACATATCAAGAAGAACGGCTATCAAGACATTTTTAGCTGGAGGCGTGGCTTTGGCGACTACAGGTATCGAGGCGGCAGCCGCCGCGAAAAAGAAAACAGACGTGAAGGAACCCTTGAAAGGAAATGTCCGCCACTCCGTAAGTAAATGGTGTTTCGGCGATTATAAGCTGGATGAGTTCTGTGAGATCTGCAAGCATATAGGGATTGAATCCGTTGAGTTGCTGGACCCGGTAGATTGGCCGATCGTACAAAAACATGGCCTGACGGTGGCGATGGCGCAAGGGGCCGGGCTTGGAATAGATCGAGGTTTCAATGATCCGGCCTTGCATGACGAGTTGGTCGCCAGTTATGAGAAGGTGATCCCGATGGTGGCGGACGCTGGATTGACAAACTTGATTTGCTTCTCCGGCAGACGTAATGGCGTAACGGACTTGCAAGGCTGGGAGAACTGCGAGAAGGGGTTGAAGCGCCTTATCCCGTTAGCGGAGAAACACAAGGTCGTCTTGACCATGGAGCTTTTGAACAGTGTCGGTCATAAGGATTATCTGTGCGATCATACGGTTTGGGGTGCGGAGCTTTGTCGCCGTATCGGTTCCCCTAATTTTAAGTTACTATATGATATTTATCATATGCAGATCATGGAGGGGAATATCATCGAGAATATCCGGAAATACCATCCTTATTTCTCGCACGTACATACCGGTGGAAGTCCGGGCCGTGCCGAGATCGACGAGACGCAGGAACTTTATTATCCGGCTATCATCAAGGCTCTTATGGAGACAGGCTATAAAGGCTTCGTTGGGCAGGAGTTCGTCCCCGCCCAAGAAGACAAGATCGCTTCCTTGGAGAAGTGTATCCGTATCTGTGATGTATAGGGCTATTTAGTAATAACTTACAGTGCCAAGCCAGTGCCGTTATAGTGGCACGGCTGTGCCACTAGCGTGGCATCGTTGTGCCATCGCTATGGCATCATCGTGCCATCGCCGTGGCATTATCGTGCCATAAGGGTGGCACGACTATAATACTAGAATGACAAAGACCTTGAATTTATTTTCTCCAGCCATGTTACGTTTTCTTTTCTCGATTGTCATTAAGATAGAATGGAACAAGAACAGTTTAAAAAAGAGATATTGCCTTTGCGGGAGAAACTATTCCTTTACGCGAGAAGGCTGCTTGATAACCCGGAGGATGCCGAGGATATCATGCAGGAAGTCTTTTTGAAACTATGGTATATGCGTGGCGAGTTAGACTATTATAATTTAGACTATTTTTTTATGTCGAGATATTGGATAGTAGTGTCTAAATTTTGTACACCACTGTCAAATAATTGGACAGTCTGTTTTGGAAAGTAAAATAGTACTTGTTTGAGAATTAAATATTTAGTTAGTTTGGCACACTATTTGAATTAGATATGGTAAATTAAATAGTTAGATAACAATTAAAACAAATACAGTCATGATTAAGATCGAAGGTTTAAGTAAGTTTTTCCGTACGGAAGAGGTTGAGACAATTGCGTTGAATAAGGTTTCTTTGGAGGTAAAAGATGGCGAGTTCGTCGCTGTCATGGGACCTTCCGGTTGCGGTAAGTCTACGTTGTTGAATATTCTGGGTTTGCTGGATAATCCTTCCGAGGGAAATTATTACTTGGGCGACCAAGAGGTAGGACATTTGAAAGAGAAAGAGCGTACGCAGGTCCGTAAGGGAAACATCGGTTTCGTGTTCCAGAGCTTCAACTTGATAGACGAGTTGAACGTTTTTGAGAACGTGGAGCTGCCGTTGACTTATCTAAAGATCAAGGCGTCGGAGCGTAAGCAGATGGTAACGGATATCTTGAAGCGGATGAATATCAGCCACCGTGCGGCTCACTTCCCTCAGCAACTCTCCGGAGGTCAGCAGCAGCGTGTGGCGATCGCTCGTGCGGTAGTTTCCAACCCGAAGATAATCTTGGCCGATGAGCCAACGGGTAACTTGGATTCCAAGAACGGTGCCGAGGTTATGCAGCTGCTCACCGAGCTGAATAAGGAGGGAACGACAATCGTAATGGTGACGCACTCCAAGCACGATGCGGGTTTCGCCCACCGTGTGATCAATTTATTCGACGGTAGCGTTGTTTCTTCCGTTAGTGAATTTATTTAGTCAACATGACATAAACACATACACACAAGAGTTTTTTATAAGCTAATTGGCCTGTGAAGGTCGGTTAGCTTTCAATTTAACTTAAATACAAATCGATGAGACAGCTATATTATACAATCCGTTATTTACTTCGAGGCCGAGGGGGAAATGTGATCAAGGTTCTGTCCTTGACACTAGGACTTGGAGTGGGATTAATCCTGTTCGCTAGGGTCGCTTTTGAATTGAGCTTCGATACATTCTTTGACCAAGTGGAAGATTTGTATAGCGTGCATGTGCGATACAATGATGATAAAACGGGAGAGGAAGATGGGTCTCGTATCCTATTTGCCCCGATCCCGGAGGCTTTGCGGCAAGAGTTCCCCGAGATACAGTATGCGACGGTTTGCCGGAGAAGATACGGAGCCGTATTGTATCATGGTGAGGATCGGTTCAAGCCCCGTTTGATGATGGCGGATTCCCTCTTTTTCCGTACGATGGGAATCAAGGTGCTAAGAGGGGATGACCGTTTGTTGGGAATCGAAGATCAAGTTTTCTTATCGGAAAAAATGGCTGAACGTATATTTGGCAAGGAAGATCCGATCGGGAAACAACTGCTGTACGGAAAAAACTATCCTTATACGGTGGCCGGGATATTCCGTGACATACCGGAAAATAGTCATTTACGTTTTGACGCTGTCGCTTCTTTCATTAATATGAAAACCCAGTTCGGTGCCTATGCCGGTTGGGGTGCCGACGATAGTTATCTGGGCTATATCCGCCTGAAACCGGGTGTGTTCCCGGAACAAATCAATCAGAAAATACCGGCTTTATTGCCTAAATATATAGATGTAGAAAGAGAGAGGAAACAAGGTTTTGATATGGAGCTTTATATCAAGCCGGTCTCGGAGATATATACGCAAAGTACCGAGGTGAAGCGGATGGTGGTGATCATGAGCGTACTGGCTTTCGCTTTGTTATTCGTGGCGGCGATGAATTATATCTTGAACTCGGTATCTTCTCTGCCGATCCGGGCGAGATCCGTAGGAGTACACAAATGTAATGGAGCTTCCAGCAAGGACATTTTCAATATGTTCTTGTTTGAGACGGCGGCTTTATTTGTAGTGGCTCTTGTATGTATGGCATTGCTTTTATTCGCTTTCCGGGAATATGTTGCGGATATGGCGGCTGTTCCTACTTTGGGCACTTTATTGAATGCGCAGACTATATGGCTTCCTGCGATCATGATCTTGGCTATATTCATTTTGTCCGCCTTGCTACCGGCCCGTTTGTTCAGCGTTATCCCGGTTACCCAAGTATTCCGGGTATCTACTTCGGGTAAGCAGGGATGGAAGCGGAGTTTGCTCTTTATCCAGTTTGGGGGAATTGCGTTTGTCATTACATTATTGGTGATCGTGTTATTGCAATATGATCGGCTAATGAATAATGATTTAGGATATGATCCGGAAAATATAGTGTATGCCCCCTTGAATAATATGGATGATCAGAAAGCGGCCAAACTTACCGCCGAGTTCAAGAAGTTACCTTATGTCACGGCTACGGGGCTTTCGTCAATGGACATTCTAAGTGGTTATGGTGGTTTCCCTATTCTGGATAATGAGAAAAACTGGCTGTTCACGGCCCGACAGGTAAACTATGATGCCGATTATCTCTCTCTGATGAAAATCCCCTTGCTTGAGGGGCAACCACTAAAAGGTGACGGGGATATTTTAGTGAATGAGTCATTCGTGAGTAAACGTGGGTGGACGGATGCTGCGATCGGTAAATATATTTATGATGATGAGGGTAATTTAAAAGGAAAAATAGTGGGTGTAACCCGTGATTTCATGGTGAATTCCTTCTTCACTCCCCAGTTACCGGTCATCATGTTTGGTTGTGACCGGATGAGTTATTGTAACTTTACGGTTCGTGTCTCCGAGCTAACTCCGGAATATTTACGGGAAATGAATGATAAGATCGCGGAACTATTTCCGAATGAGGATGTCGGTTTTACGGTGCTGAAAACGATCATAGAGTCTCAGTATGAGGGAACCCGTCATTTCCGTGACGGCGTCTTTGTTGCCTCGATCGCTATCTTGCTGATCACCTTAATGGGATTATTCGGATATATTACGGACGAGATGCACCGTAGGAGCAAGGAGATAGCGATTCGCAAGGTGAATGGAGCGACGGCCCCGAATATTTTACGTCTTTTATCTAAGGATGTTTTGATCACGGCTTTCCCGGCTATCCTTTTAGGAGTGATAGCCTCACGAGTCGTGGGAGAGAGCTGGTTGAGGCAATTCGCGGATAAGATACCGCTGACTGTTTTTATTTTCATATCTACGGCTCTACTGGTTCTAGCGATCATTTGGGGATGCGTGATCCTGAAATCTTGGAATATCGCCAATGAGAATCCGGTCCGTAGCATTAAGAACGAATAATATAACAGGTAATATAAAATTACGTATGAAAACTATTTTGAGGAATCTCTTGAGTGTATTGTGCCGTTTCAAGATGGCGACACTTTTAAATGTATTAGGACTATCTGTGGCTTTTTCTGCTTTCATCTTGATTATGATGCAAGTGGACTATGACCGGAATTTTGACCGAGGCATAAAGGATGTGGATCGGATATTCCGGGTAGAGGTGGCTTATGAAAGTGGTACGAAACAGGCTATTATAAACCGTCCGTTAGCGGAAGCTTTTATCCGATCATCACCGCATATTCTGGCCGGTTCGTTATTGGATCCTTGGGGAGAGGGCGCTTTCTTTTATACGGAGGAGAACGGTGTTCGGAATAATTTCAAGGAGCGATGGATGCGTGTATTTCCTGAGTATGCGGATATATTTACGTTTGATATGTTGGACGGCAGCGCCGATAAATTGAAAGAACCCAATATGGTATTACTTCCGCTAAGTCTATCGAACAAGCTTTTCGGCAATCAATCCGCGGTGGGTAAGCAGTTGCATATGGTTAATTCGAAAGGTGTTTTCACCATTGGAGGAGTGTATCGGGATTTCCCGGATAACTCATCTGTGGGGAATAGTATCTATTACCAATTAAATCCGAAAGAGAATTTCCAGAACTTTGGCAATTGGAATTATATGTTCTACGTCCGTTTGGATGATCCAGCGAACGCTTCCGGCTTGTTCGAGAATTTCAAAGCGCATTTCGATGTATCTACCTTATCGAAAGATTTCTCTTGGGAAGGAGGTGGAATGTCTTTGGTTCTGAACCCTCTGACGGAGGTGCATTTCGACTCCGGGGTCACTTACGATAATGCTCCGAAGGCAAGTAAATCTACTATGCTTGTCTTATTTGCGATCGCCATCGTGATCGTAGTGATTGCCGGTATTAATTTCACGAACTTCAGTACGGCGCTTACGCCCATGCGTATCAAGAGCATAAATACGCAAAAAGTATTGGGTGGCGAGGTCTCGGTGATCCGTATGTCTCTGATTTTGGAGGCTATCGTTATCAGTGTTATCTCTTTCCTGTTGGCGTTGCTTTGGGTCTCTTTGTTTTCCAGCACAACCTTATCCGCGCTTATCGACGCTCGGATTGCCTTGATGGATTATCCGTTGTTGTTGGGGGCTACGGCATTGATCGCGATTGCTACCGGTTTGTGCGCCGGGTTGTATCCCGCTTATTATATGACATCTTTTTCTCCGGCCTTGGTATTGAAAGGAAGTTTCGGTCTGTCACCAAAAGGCCGCCAGATGCGTAATGTCTTGATTGGCGTGCAGTATGTGGCTTCATTTGGGTTGATTATTGGGGCGGTATTCATGTATTTGCAGAATTATTATATGCAGCACGCCCCGTTAGGCTATGATAAGGATGAGATTATCGTTACCGATCTGAACTCTAAACTCTGGAAAAGCCATGAGGCTTTCGTGAGCCAGGTGAAATCTTTCTCGGGCATCGATGACGTGACGTTCGCCGAGCCTCTTCTCTCCAGCAGTGACCAGTACATGGGGTGGGGACGTGAGTATCAAGGCAGAGAGATCAGTTTTCAATGCCTGCCGGTAGATCCTTCTTTCCTAAAGGTGTTAGGGATACAAGTAAATGAAGGCCGCGACTTTCGGGAGGAAGACGCTAATAATCCTTATGGGGCTTATATTTTTAATGAGCGTGCGCGTGCCGCCTATGAAATGGAGGTAGATGCGATGATTGACAGCACAAAAATCGTCGGTTTCATACCGGACGTGAAATTCGCCTCTTTCCGTACGGAGATAGCGCCCATGGCGTTTTTCGTATGGGGAACACGTAATTGGGGGAGTCGTCCTAACTGGGCATATATCAAGGTAAAGGCGGGATCAGACTTGCGGGCAGCCATGGATCATGTGCGATCGGCCGTGCGAACATTCGATCCGGAGTATCCCTTCAATATCCGTTTTTTCAATCAGGTGTTGAATGATTTGTATAAGAAAGAGGGGAATCTGAGTTCCTTGATTACCTTGTTCGGGCTATGCGCTATTTTCATCTCTATCGTAGGAGTCTTTGGTTTGGTAGTATTCGATAGCGAGTATCGGAAGAAAGAAATTGGTGTTCGTAAGGTGCTGGGTTCTACCACGGGCGAGATTATCGTGATGTTCAACAAGACGTATATACGTATTTTATGTGTTTGTTTCGTATTGGGCGCTCCGGTTGCGGGTTATGCGGTGAGCCGCTGGTTGGAGAATTTCGCTTATAAGACACCGATGTATTGGTGGGTGTATTTGATCGCTTTTGCTATCATAGCGGTTATCACAATATTGACTGTCACTTTCCAAAACTGGCATGCGGCGAATGAGAATCCAGTACATAGTATTAAGAATGAGTAGAAGATTTTTGTAGAATCATATTGCTGTTTTCATAGAAAAGTATGTGTCCAATAATTGTACAATGGTGTCCAATTATTGGACACTTCTGTTTTATGAATTGAGAATTAATTTATTGAATATTAGTTTGATATGTAGTTTGGCACGTTATTTGAATATTATTAGATGGATTTGAGTATAATAAATTAAAACAAATACAGCCATGATTAAGATCAAAGGTTTAAGTAAGTTTTTCCGTACGGAAGAGGTTGAGACAATTGCGTTGAACAAGGTTTCTTTGAATATCTTGAAACGAATGAATATCAGCCATCTTATTTAAGGAATACTCTTTTTGGGTCGATTTTAGTATCAATAAAATAGAGCAAGTTATGAAAACAATCATACGCAATTTCATCAATGTATTAATACGTTTCAAGGTAGCTACCTTTTTGAATGTAGCGGGATTAGCGGTTGCTTTCGCCGCTTTTATCGTGATTTTGATACAGATTAATTTTGAGCGGACTTTTGACCGTTGCCATCCTACGTCCGGGCGGATTTTTAGGGTGGACTTGACCATTCCGGGTACTTTCGGGACAATATTACCCCGTGCCTTTGTGGAGGCTGTCATCCAATCTTCCCCGCATATAGAGGCGGGTACATTGTTGACTCCTTCTTTTGGCCAGAATGGTGTTTATCTCTCGGTGGATAGAAACGGGCAACCGTTTGGGTTTAAGGAAATCGTGACAACCTGCCACGCTAGTTTACCGAAGATATTCGCGTTCCCGATCGTGGAAGGCGATATCGATTGCTTGAAAGATCCCGAGAAAGTAATGGTACCCCGAAGCTTGGCTGACAAGTTGTTTGGGGAAGATATCTCTGCGGTTGGTAAGACGTTGCGAGCGGAAGAAAATATCTGGACTAAATCGGCTAAGCTCTTTACGATTGGCGCGGTTTATAAGGATTTCCCGGAGAACACGCAGCTTCGGAACGTGGTCTATACGGCGATCGATCCGGATTATAATATCAATAATTTTAGCTCAAGTAACTGGGTTTGTTATTTATTGCTTGATAATCCTGCCATGGCAGATGAGGTTGCCGATAATTTCAACCGTCATTTTGATTTCAAGAAGATTTACCATGAAGGAGAACAGATCCGGCTCGTTCCGCTGACTGATATTTATTATATGAATGAGACGCAAGACGGTGGTACATTCCGGAGCGGAAACAAGGAAGTCACGGCCTTATTGTTCGGTATAGCTCTTCTGATCGTCATTGTCGCGGCTATTAACTTCACGAACTTTAGCACTTCTCTGACTCCGTTGCGAATCAAAAGTATCAATACGCAGAAGGTATTGGGTAGTTCGGATACTTTGTTGCGCAGATCTTTATTGATAGAGGCAGCCCTTATTAGTTTTATAGCATGGCTGGTAAGTCTCGTTATCGTTTGGGGATTGGATTGGGCGGAAGCGCTACCTTTTATCGAGGCTGATTTGAGTTTGGTCTCAAATCTTCCGATCGTTTTCTTGTGTGGCATCGTAGCGTTGGTTATCGGTTGGCTGGCGGGTATTTATCCTGCTTATTATATAACTTCTTTTCCTCCGGCCTTGGTGCTGAAGGGCAGCTTCGGGTTATCTCCTTCCGGGCGTAAGTTACGTACGACATTGATTTGTGTCCAGTTCGTTGTTTCGATCGTGTTGATTATCGGGGCTTGCTTTGTACAAATCCAGAATAGTTATATGCGGAATTTCTCTTTAGGATTCGATAAGGATCAGGTAGCTATCGTGGAGCTGAATGAGACAATGTACAATAAGCATCACGATACATATGTGAATCGCTTAAAAGAGAATCCGGGGATCGAGGATGTAGCTTTCGCTATGGAGAAAGTGGGCTCTAAGGACGGGTATAACACGAATGGCGGTAATTATAAGGGTAAGGACTTTCAGTATTTCATAATTATAGCATCTTCCAATTTCTTGCGGGTGATGGGGATTCCGGTTATAGAAGGGAGAGATTTCTCAAAGGCGGACGAACTTTCGGATCATGTGTCTTATATATTCAATCGTACGGCGATGGAGGGGTTGGATATGCAAGTGGGTGACGCGTTCGATAGCTATTCTTCCGGTCATCTTATCGGTTTCTCCGACGATGTGAAATTCACCTCGCTTCGTGGTGGAGAGGATAATATCGCTTTCTTGGTCGGAAACTTTGGTTATTCTTTGCCAATCTCTTATATCCGCTTGAAAGCCGGATCGGACATTCATGCCGTAGTAGGACACATCCAGGAGACGATGAGAGAATTAGACCCTTCCTATCCGTTCAATATCGAGTTCTATGATGAGATCTTTAATCATCTTTACCGGAAAGAGGAGAACCTGCGCGATCTGGTTACGGTCTTTAGTTTACTGGCGATTATTATCTCTTTGGTCGGGGTATTTGGCTTAGTGGTGTTCGAGACTCAATACCGCCGTAAGGAAATAGGTATCCGCAAGGTACATGGAGCTACGGTAGGGGAGATCCTGCTGATGTTTAATAAGGCCTATCTGAGGATTGTAGGTATTTGCTTCGTGATAGCGGCGCCGATCGCTTGGCAGGGCGCGAAGATGTGGCTCGAGGGTTTCGCTTATAAGACTCCGCTTCATTGGTGGGTATTCTTAATCGCCTTATTGATCGTAACCGTAATCACGTTATTGACCGTGAGTTTCCAGAACTGGAAAGCGGCGAACGAGAATCCGGTAAATAGTATCAAGAGCGAGTAATCCACCATCCCATCTTCCACGCCAGCAGCAAGATAAGTAGGGAAAGGACCAAGCAGGCTAATAGCAACCAAACTCCCAATCCGTTTACGAAAAGGATGGGGACGAAGGTGATCAATAAGATCTCTATGGGAGCGATAGGCAGGTAAGCCATCGCATAATCATCCATCGCTTTGCTGGAAAGTTTCGGATCGACGATCCGCAGCAAGGCGATGCCCATGGCCATCGTGCCGGTCCACCATCCCCAAGCGAAAATCATGCGCTCGAACCAAAAGGTCTTGGCTAATCTTCTTCCTAAGAAGAATGTTATGCACCAGACGATCGCCACGCCCGCTATGATGAGTACGATAAGCGGCAAGGCATATTTTACGATCACCCCTAGCTTGATAGACGCTACACCGCAAGCTACCAGCATATCCGTGAAGGAACTGCTCAGCCTCTGGGTCGTCTGCGGACAGATATATCTGGATATGGTTGTTGCGTCGAAGAATTTCTTTAATACTAATCCAATGATAAAGGCACAACTGAAAACAGGTAACTCCAATACCGGATAATACACCTTTACGGTTTGGCTAACCATATATCCCAAAAAAGCCACGACAAACACCAAGGCCACATGGAAAGTCAGCGTATCGATGGATATGGAGGAAGTCGTAGCCTCTCCGATGGAATCCCGCTTATCCTCCGGCAGCAACCCGCTTCTCAACTCATCCGGGAGATCGTCGAAATCCGAGATAAAAGCGGTTTGTTTATGCTTGGCCGCCCATTTGACCATCAGTAAACCTCCGATGATCGAGCAAATAACCCCCACGGTAGCGGTTGTCATGCCTAAACTGCGAGCCTCGTCCCAGCCCAATCCCTCGAACGCAGACCCGATAGCAGCGGCCGTGCCGTGTCCGCCATAAAAGCCTGTCGGCAACATAATGCCGAAAGCGTCATTCAGGTCCGGCCAGATCAGTTTGATCACGTACAATCCGAAAAGGCCTACCAATGCCCATTGCAATAACATACCCACCTGAGCGTACGCCCACATCGGCCCGACTCGTTTCGCTACTTCTTTCATGGAGACGTTCGGGGAAGATAAAGGCAACGCGCCGAACACCAAGGCGATAAGGATAGCCGCATAAGTACCTAAGTCATTGGAAAGCGGAATCCACCCCAGTCCATTAGGTCCGAACGCCAGTCCTAGCAAGCCTGCGATCAAGCTGGGTGGGATGAATAATTGTTGTATCAGTTTTACCTTGACTCGTATGAATTTGCCAACCAATAGAAGTATCGAAATGAATCCAAGATCCGTAAAGAGAGTCCAAGGGGTGAACTGTGTTAGGTCTATCATAGTAACTACTTACTTTATGTTCGTTTAAATATCTATTGTACAAATATATTTTATTCTCATGAGAAATACTAGAAATCCAAACGAATTCTATATCTCCATCTCCTTTTTACGATAAACGGAAGGAGAGCAACCCATAACTTTCGTAAACGTACGCGAGAAGTAGGCGGCATCCTCGAATCCCAGATGCGTGGCGATCTCATTCAACTTCATATTCGTTAGCTCGATATATTCACAAGCCTTCTGTATTTTCAAGCGTATGAAGTAATTCATGGGCGAGACCCCGGTCTCGCCAAAGAAGAGAGCCGAGAAGTGAGAAGGGGAATATTTGAAATAAGACGCTAATTCCTTCAAGGTAAGATTCTGCTGGATGTTCTCACGCATATAATGAATAACCCGTGCCGTGAATGGATATTCTTTTTGCGAGGGAATCATGATATGGCGGAATTGCTCCAGATAGATGAAAGAGGCCAGAAAATTGTAAAGGCACATGGAGGAATAAATCATATATTCTTTAATATATCCCATGGAGAAACTGCTATATATCTCCTCAAACAGCCGTAACCGATCTTGTAAACGGGAATATTCATTCGGCGAAATAGTGACCGGAACCGGATGCGACGGCAGGAATTGATCGCAAAGCTTCCCTTGGAAGTGTAACCAGTAAATAGTCCATGGATCTCCCTCGTCTGCCCCGAATGAGTAGGGGATACCGGGAGGGATGATGATATATTGGTATTTCTCCACGGTATATTGTTTACCGAGGATACGATACCATCCTTTTCCCTCCGTACAATAAATAAGCATGGCGTAGTCACAGCCATGTTCTTTTTGGAGAAAATGATATTTAACACGTGGGAAGAAACCTATCTTGCGTACATATAAATTATTGATGAGCGGTTCCCTCCGGTAGCTTGCCAATAGTTCCTCGGGTAAAGAAACAAGCCGTTCTCCCTTAAATCCTTCTTTTATCTTGACCATGATCTATAAATCATAAGATTGTACAAGTAAATCGGAACAAATGTAGCATTCCTTTCTGGATTATTGAAATAATTTTGCCGACATAAATCATAACATAATGCCATGAATAAAATTCTAGTTGTAGTTTCTTTTGTATTTGTATCTTTTTTATCCTGTACGGGATTGACCGAGAAACAGCGATTGGCCGATCAAATATTGTCCGACACGGCTTTACATAAGGTGGATAGTATGGCTCGTGCGACCATTCGTAGTGGCTTTAACGCAGGGAGTGGTTATTCCCAGATATGGGCTCGTGATATGAATACGTTTATAGAGATCGCTTGCGAGGAGAGTGATCCACACGAACTGCGGGAAGCTATCTTATTGTTTTTCGCTCTTCAACAGCCGAATGATGAGATGATCGATGGTTATGTGCTGAAAGAAGATTTTACATGGTATGATGATACGCCTTATTATTCGAATGCCGCCCCGAAACATGTCGCTTTTAAGAATACGGTAGAGACGGACCAAGAATCTTCCTTGATTCAGATCGTAGGTAAATACATTCGTAAGACGGGTGATCGGGAGATATTGAATGAGAAAGTTGCCGGGAAGACCGTTCTCGAGCGAATGAACGCTATGGTAGATTATCTGATGCGGGAACGATATAATGAGAAATATGGATTGCTTTATGGAGCAATGACCGCTGATTGGGGCGATGTACAGCCGAATGACGATTTCGGATGTGATATGAATGATTTGTCGGATCCAGCTATCGATGTATATGATAACGCTATGTTCATAATCGCCTTGGATTATTTGTTGGAAATGGCTCCTGATTCTCCGCAAGCCTCCCGTTGGAAAAGTCTGCGTGAGGGAATCGAGAGAAATGTGCGGGCTCATCTATGGGATGTAAAGCGCCAGAAGTTCATTCCTCATATTTATCCGGAGAAATCTCCGATTCCGGAAGGTTTTGATGAACTTGCCATTCATTATCATGGTGGGACGGCTATCGCTATAGAGGCCGGCTTATTATCGAAAGACGAGATACGTACCGTAAATGCCCAGATGCTTGAGAATGTTCGCCTGTCGGGTATGCCGAGTATTGGTCTTACCTTATATCCCGTGTATCCGGATGGTTTTTTCCATGGAGGAATGTCAAAGGCTTATCTGTATCAGAATGGCGGGGATTGGACTTGGTTTGGCGGTCGGATGATCCAGCAGCTTGTCGTTAATGGAATGGTTGAGGAGGCTTATGCGGAGATTCATCCGATGATCGAGCGTGTGATCCAAAATGACGGATTCTACGAATGGTATGGCAAAGGCGGTGTCCCCAGCGGCTCTGGTAATTTCAAGGGATCGGCCGGAGTGTTATCTAAGGCGATTGAATTATTAAGGGATTGGGCAGAGAAAAATAAGAGTTAAATACAAGCGTGCAATATTAAATGTCAAAAGAGATGAGAAAAAGTAATTATGATAAAATGCCGGCCACCGTTGTAGACGGTACCTTGTGGAAAGGCTGGGAATCGATACGGAAGCGATTGGCGGAGATACATGCGGAAACGAATGGATCACAAGTTTGGGTGGTGGAATGCTACCAAGGGGTTCATCACGAGGAGTTGATGCGTGAACTGCAAGCGCTCGCGCCCGATCGTTTTATCAATACGCGAGATTTATTTAAATCGGCAGAAGATATAGAGGCGATGACCTATCCTTATCTGACGGATGACCGGTTGTTTGGCCGCCGGGCTCATTTCTCTTATACGGATTTCTTGGATGAGGAGAAGGTGAACGCCTGCCGGGAGTCCTTGCGTGATGGAAAAGGCTGGACAATCGTTTATGGCCACGCCGCCGCCGAGATCGTTTCCGCTCCGGACAAATTGATCTATGCGGATATGGCTCGTTGGGAGATCCAGATGCGTTCCCGTAGAAAAGAGGTGAACGGGCTAGGTGTGGAAAACCGGGAGGAAGCCCCGTCGTACCATTATAAGCGAGGATATTTTATTGATTGGATTGTTTGCGATAATCTGAAGAAGAAAGTCCTTCCCAAGGTCGATTATTGGTTGGATACCCATATCGTCGGAACACCTAAGATGATTTCCGGGGAGACCTTGAAAGAAGGGTTAGAGAAAACGGCGCATACTCCGTTCCGGGTAGTACCTTTCTTCGATCCGGCTCCTTGGGGCGGCCAATGGATGAAAGAGGTCTGTGATCTGGATAAAAAGCAAGATAACTTCGGCTGGTGTTTTGATTGCGTGCCCGAGGAAAATAGTTTATACCTGAAAGTTGCTGGAGAGCTGTTTGAGATCCCTTCCAATGACTTGGTATTCTATAAGACGAGAGACTTGCTGGGCGGGCCGGTCGAGGCTCGTTTCGGACAAGATTTCCCGATCCGTTTCGACTTCTTGGATACGATGGGAGGAGGAAACCTAAGTTTGCAAGTGCATCCGGTCACCCAATATATCCGGGATACGTTCGGGATTTATTATACGCAGGACGAGAGCTACTACCTGCTGGATGCCGAGGAGGACGCTACCGTTTATCTGGGATTGAAAACCGGTGTAAATCCGGACGAGATGATCGCTGCCCTAAACGACTCCCAACAGACCGGAAAGCCTTTCGATACGGAGAAGTATGTCAACAAATGGCCTGCCAAACGCCATGATCATTATCTGATCCCCGCCGGAACGGTCCATTGTTCGGGAGCCGGTGCCATGGTGCTGGAGATTAGCGCTACCCCAAGTATCTTTACCTTTAAGCTTTGGGACTGGGGCCGCTTGGGATTGGACGGATTGCCTCGACCGATTAATATCGGCCACGGCTCGAAAGTGATCCAATGGGAGCGGCAAACGGAGTTTGTCCGTCATAACTTGATCAACCAAGTGGAGATGATCGCCGAGGGAGACGGTTGGCGGGAGGAGCGGACCGGCTTGCATGAGAACGAGTTCATCGAGACCCGCCGTCATTGGTTCACGGATATCGTGCCTCACAATACGAATGGAGGGGTGCAAGTACTGAATGTAATCAAGGGAGATGAGTTGATCGTGGAGAGTCCGACAAACGCTTTTGAACCATTCATCGTTCATTACGCGGAGACTTTTATCATTCCGGCTTGCGTGGGTGAATATACGATCCGCCCGTATGGATCGTCCGTAGGTAAATACTGTGGTACTATAAAAGCTTACGTACGATTTAGGCAATAATCACCGTGCCATAGGCGTCGCACAACTGTGCCACCCTTGATGGCACGGTAGTGCCACTGCGATGGCACGCCAATGCCAACCCTATGGCACGGCTGTGCCACCGTGGTGGCACTGGCGGAACATGGGTAAATAAAGAAAAGGAATTATGATGTATACAAATGACAATAGAATAGTAATGACATTGGATGCGGGAGGAACGAATTTTGTTTTCTCTGCCATCCAAGGAGGAAAAGAGATAGCCGATCCGGTAGTTCTTCCGGCATGTGCGGATTGTTTAGATAAGTGTTTAGGCAATTTGGTAG
Source organism: Parabacteroides sp. Y3-G-102 (assembly GCF_023656845.1). Taxonomy (NCBI): domain Bacteria; kingdom Pseudomonadati; phylum Bacteroidota; class Bacteroidia; order Bacteroidales; family Tannerellaceae; genus Parabacteroides; species Parabacteroides sp. Y3-G-102. The sequence goes on from NZ_JAMOKU010000030.1 coordinate 58,458, forward strand.
AGGGTTTTAAGGCAATTCAAGCAGGCTTGCCGGAAACTCCGGTCGCTATCAGTTTCGCTTTTCCCGGTCCGGCAGACTATCAAGCCGGTATCATAGGCGATTTACCCAACTTCCCCTCTTTCCGGGGTGGAGTAGCGTTAGGACCGTTTCTGGAAGATATATTCGGGATACCGGTATTTATCAATAACGATGGGAATTTATTCGCATATGGAGAAGCGTTAACCGGAGCCCTTCCGGATATAAACCGCCGTTTGCGGGAGGCAGGAAGCATGAAGCAATATAAGAACCTGCTGGGAGTCACCTTGGGTACCGGTTTTGGTGCCGGGGTTGTCATTAATCAAAAGCTTCTATTGGGAGATAATGCGGCAGGAGGAGATATCTGGTGTTTTCGGAATAAGAAATATCCGGAGTATATCGTAGAGGAGAGTGTCAGCATACGTGCGGTCATGCGAGTATATGCGGAACGATCCGGTGATACGGGAGTGCATACTCCGAAAGAGATCTTTGAGATCGCCGAGGGTATTTGCCCGGGTAACCGGGAGGCTGCTATTACGGCTTTCTCCGAATTAGGGGAGCTAGCGGGGGATGCGTTGGCGTCTGCCATTACTTTAATCGATGGCATCATCGTGATCGGTGGTGGACTATCGGGGGCTTCTAAATATATTCTCCCTGCTTTGTTGAAAGAATTGAACTCATCTACCGGTATGATGGATGGAAGTCGTTTCGGCCGATTGCAAATGAAAGCTTATCTTTTGGAGGATGCGGAGAGTTTCGCTGATTTCGCTAAAGGAGGAGCTGTCGAGGTACCCATTCCGGGTACCAATCGCAAGGTAGGGTATGATCCTTGTAAACGGATAGGGGTGACCGTAAGTAAACAAGGTGCTAATCGCTCGATCGCTATGGGAGCTTATGTTTTTGCGTTAAACCATCTATCTAAAGGAATATGAGACAAAAATATAGTATAGGACCTGTATGGTTCCTGATGTTTGCGTGTGCTTTCTTCACATCCTGCGTGACACAAGGCAAGAAAGTTCAGCAAGATGAGCTTAGCCAATATGTAGAACCTCGGATCGGTACGGCGCATTGCCGTTGGTTTCATTTTACCCCGGGAGCGATGCCTTTCGGTATGGCCAAGCCGGCTCCTTCTACGAACGGGCATATCGGGAATAAATCCGGTTGGGAGGCGACCGGTTACGATTATCGGGATCAATCGATCGAGGGTTTCCCCTGCTTGCATGAGTTTCAGATCGGTGGAATCGTACTGATGCCTACGACGGGTTCATTGAAAACAATTCCCGGGGCGGTAGACGACTCGACAGGTATAGGATACCGTTCCCGTTTTGATCGTGCGGACGAGATCGCTACCGCCGGTTATTATTCCGTTCTCCTAAAAGATTACTCGATTTGTGCGGAGCTTACCGCTACCCCTCGTGTCGCTATTCAGCGTTATACATTTCCGGCCGGGGAGGATAGCCATATCTTGTTCGATATAGGAAACCGTCAAGGAGAGAGCGGAGCTGTACGGGATGCTGAAATTACTTTTACGGAAGACGGGCGTATCGAGGGCTGGGTGATTACCGAGCCTGAATATGTGAGGAAATATCAACCCGGGGCATCGGTTCCTTTGTATTTCTCGGCGGTGCTGGACAAGGTTCCCGTTGGATTTGGCGCTTTCAACGGAGCGGATATCCGTCCGGATGAACGGAAAGCGACGGGCGTGGGGGCCGGACTTTATCTGACATTCCGTACCCAAGATCAAGAGTCGGTAACCGCTAAAGTAGGTCTTTCTTATACATCCGTGGAGAATGCCCGGTTAAATAGGGAGACTGAGGCCGCTACCCTTACGTTTGACGAGGCAAGGGAAATATCTCGCCAAACATGGGAAGAATATTTGGGACGTATCCGGGTAGAGACTCCAGCGCGAGAGGATAAGGTGAAATTCTATACCGGTTTGTATCACGCTTTATTGGGGCGTGGGTTAGCTAGCGATGTGAATGGCGCTTATCCGAGAAATGATGGCTCGGTAGGACAAATCCCTTTGAAAGACGGGAAACCGGTACATAACTTATACAATACCGATGCCGCTTGGGGAGCGCAATGGAATCTGACACAGGTTTGGGCTTTGGCCTATCCGGAATATTATTCGGATTATATAAGTAGCCATTTGTTGGTGTACAAGGACGCCGGCTGGCTGGCGGATGGAATCGCTAATAGCCGTTATGTCTCCGGGGTTGGTACGAATTTATTAAGTACGATTATCGCTGGCGCTTATCAATGTGGCATCCGGGATTTCGATGTGAATACGGCTTATGAGGCTTGCTTGAAGAATGAGTTGGATGGGGAGAATCGTCCGTTGGGCGCGGGAAAGATCGATACCCGTTATTTCGTGGAATATGGTTATGTACCTCATTTGGATAAAGGGGACGGGCCGGACGAGGCTTTCATGTTTTCCGCTTCCCATACCTTGGAATATGCTTATAGTGCGTGGGCCGTGGCCCAATGGGCGAAGCAACTGGGTAAGACGGACGATTATAACCGTTTGATGGACTTATCGAAAGGCTGGGAGCGTATCTATGACCCTTCCTGTAATTTTGTTCGTCCTAAAAAGAAGGATGGTACGTTTATCGAGGACTTCAATCCGATGCAAGTATGGCGCGGATTCCAAGAAGGTAACGCTTGGCAATATACATTCTATGTACCGCACGACGCGAAAGGCTTGGTCGCTAAAGTTGGTGCGGACGTGTTTAACCATCGGTTGGATAGCATCTTCACGGTGTCTCGTAAATTAATCTTTAGCGGAGGCACGGAAGTAGGGGCTTTCGCCGGTTTGCAAACCTTGTATAACCAAGGAAATCAACCTTGTTTGCACATCTCTTGGATGTTCAACGAGGCCGGTCGTCCCTCGCTTACGCAAAAATGGGTGCGGGCGATCTTGAATGAGTTCTATGGTACGGATGGCATCCACGGTTATGGCTACGGACAAGATGAGGATCAAGGCCAGCTCGGGGCTTGGTACGTGATCTCTTCCTTAGGCTTATTCGATATGAAAGGCTTGACGGATCAAGCGCCTTCTTTCGCTTTGGGTAGTCCTTTGTTCGATAAGATTACGATCCGGCTGAATGACCGCTATTATAAAGGGAAGGAATTCGTGATCGAGACTCGTAATAATAGTAAGCAAAATGATTACGTGCAATCCATGGACTTAAACGGGAAACCATTGACGGATACTCGTATTCCTTTCTCGGAGATTGTTCAAGGTGGACATTTGGTTTTAGAAATGGGTAACCAACCAAAAGATCGATATGAGAACTAAAAGTACGAACTCCGCTATATTCCCGATCCTTTTCGGCTTTTTCGTGATGGGATTCGTGGATGTCGTGGGAATTGCCACGAATTATGTGAAGATGGACTTTGGTTTGTCCGATACGTTGGCGAACCTATTGCCCATGATGGTCTTTCTTTGGTTCGCCCTGTTCTCTGTCCCTACCGGTATCTGGATGGGACGGCACGGGCGTAGGAATACGGTGGTCGTAGCCTTGGCTATCACAACCTTGGCGATGCTGATACCTCTATTCTTCTATGACTTTGCTTGTATCTTGTTTGCGTTCGCTTTGCTGGGAATTGGAAATACGATCTTGCAAGTGTCCTTGAATCCGATGGTAGCGCGGGTGGTAAATCCGGATAAAGTAACGAGCGTGCTTACTTTAGGGCAGTTTATTAAGGCGGTATCTTCCTTCTTAGGGCCGATTATTGCAGGTATAGCTTCTTCTTTCTGGGGAGATTGGAAGTTGATATTCATTGTCTATTCGGTGACTACCTTGTCATCTATCATCTGGTTGATAACGACTATTCCGGGTAAAGAGGAAGGAGAGGGGCAAGAAGCCTCGTTCGCCTCTACGTTAGCTTTATGTAAAGATGCTAGGATACGGATGCTTTTCTTGGGGATTCTGTGTATTGTCGGGATCGATGTCGGTCTGAATACGACGATCCCTAAGCTATTGATGGAAAAGTTATCCATGCCGTTGCAAGAGGCTGGATTAGGGAGTAGCCTTTATTTCGCCGCTCGTACCGGAGGTTCTTTCCTGGGGGCTATATTGCTGGCGAGGATCTCGTCACGACCCTTCTTAAGGGGAAGCATGCTTATCGCTATCCTTGCTTTCGTAGGATTGCTTATCTCGGATAGCTTGTGGGGCATGGGCGTTATGATCGTACTGGTTGGCTTGGCTTGCTCGAATGTGTTTTCGATCCTGTTCTCTTTTGCGTTGGAACATCGGCCGGAGCAATCGAACGAGGTCTCGGCCTTGATGATTATGGGTGTATCAGGAGGCGCTTTGATTACGCCTTGTATGGGAGGCATAGCCGATATGTTCGGACAGGTAGCCGGCTTGATGCTATTATTAATATGTATGTTGTATATAGGACTTATATCAATAAAAACACGATAAGATGAAAAAAAGAACTTATTTATCAGCAGGATTGGCTTTGTTGATCGGGACATTGTCGGTTCATGCGTCTCCGGGATTATCGGATGTCAAGAGCCGTGTATTACCGGCGGTTTATAAATCGAAAAACGGACTGACCCAAAAGGTCGAGATCTCCGTAAAACATGAAGGAGAACCTTCTACAGTGACGATCCATTTAGGCGAGCAAAGCCATAAAGAGAAACTGGTGTCCGGGGATAATGTATTCCGAATCGAGATACCCGAGGTTAGCACGACTCGCCAATTACCGTTGACGTTGACAAGTGGGAAAGAGAAAGAGGAAACTACGGTGACCGTAAAACCGGTTCGACATTGGCAGATGAATATGGTGCAACACACCCATACGGATATCGGTTATACCCGTTCCCAAATGGAAATCTTGGCAGAACAGCTTCGATACATTGATTATGCGTTGGATTATTGTGACGCTACGGATAATTATCCGGATTTCGCTAAGTTCCGTTGGACTTGCGAGATCGCTTGGGCGGTTAGCGAATATTTGAAATGTCGTCCTGTGGAACAGATCGCTCGCCTGAAGCAACGGGTAAAAGAGGGCCGTATTGAATTAGCTACGATGTTCTTGAATTTTGACGAATTACCGGATGAGCAGACACTTGCCGCTTCCCTTTATCCGATCAAGCAATTTAGAGAAAATGGGATGCGTGCCGAGGTTGCGATGCAAGACGACGTGAATGGTATCGGTTGGTGTTTCAGCGAGTATTTCGCAGATGCCGGCGTGAAATATGTGAATATGGGAACCCATGGTCATCGAGCGTTGATCTGCTTTGATAAACCTACGGTGTTTTGGTGGGAATCACCTTCTGGGAAGAAGGTCTTGACTTATCGTGCGGAGCATTATCACTATGGTAATTTTTTCGGGATTCATACAGATAACTTTGACCAGTTTGAGGAGCGTGTTTTAACTTATTTAGGTGAAATGGAAGCGAAAAATTATCCGTATGATATATTAGCGGTGCAGCATTCGGGATATCTTACGGATAATGCGCCCCCTTCGACTAAAAGTTGCGAGATGTTACAGAAATGGAATGAGAAGTATGAATGGCCGAAATTACGCACGGCGGTAGCCAGTGAGTTTTTTAAGACGGTAGAGAGCCAATATGCGGATCATATTCAGACTATTCGTGGAGCTTGGCCGGATTGGTGGACGGATGGTTTCGCTTCCGGTGCCCGTGAAGCCGCCATATCTCGTGTGACTCATTCGGATATTATCGCGAATCAAGCCGGATTGTCATTTGCTAAAATGCTAGGCGCTCAATTGCCGAAAGACATCAATGATCGGATTCAGGACATCAACAAAGCTCTTTTGTTCTATGATGAGCATACTTTCGGGCATAGCGAGAGCGTACGTAACGCTTATGGACTGGAAACTTGGGAACAACGCTCCTTGAAACAATCGTATGCGTGGGAAGCCTATCGCCATTCCGGTTTGCTGGGAGAGGCCACGATGGGTATATTACAATCGTTCGTGCCTAAAAGCGACGTTCCGTCTATCGCTGTATTCAATACGCTCAACTGGAGTTATAGCGGTATCGCTAAAGCTTATGTCGATCATCAGATTCTTCCGAAAGACAAGGCTTTCGAGATCGTGGATGCGGCTGGCAACGTAATTCCCGCACAAGCTGGCGAAAGCCGTTCCGATGGTACTTATTGGAACTTTTACGTGAAAGAAGTCCCGGCTTTGGGATACGCACAGTATTATATAAAGGTGAAGGATGCGCCACGTCCGGAAATACAGGGCGCAACGGAATTAAAAGAGACACATGTGGAGAATCCTTGGTATGCCATCGACTTCAATACCCGTAAAGGTACGATTCGTAAATTATATGATAAGGATTTGAACAAACAATTGGTTACGCCGGATGCGGAATGGGAGATGGGAGAGTTTATTTATGAGATTATCGATAGCCGTCATCCGATGGAACAATATCGTGCTCCCCAATTCCTCCGCCGTCGTCCCGAGAAGATGCGTTTCGAGAAATATGAGAAAGGCGATGTTTGGGATACATATCGTTTTCGGGGAGAGACAGTAGCGGGACGTGAGCCGAATAATTTGATGGTGGAATTCCGTGTATTTAACGTAACAAAGAAAATCGAGGTAGTTTATCGCTTGCGTAAAAAAGCGGTAACAGATCCGGAAGCGGTTTATATCGCTTTCCCGTTTGAGGTTGAAAGCGGTAAGATCCATTTGGATGTACCCGGCGGATCGATTGAGGCGGGTGTAGACCAAATCCCGGGCTCCTCTAACGATTGGTACACGGTGCAAAACTTCGCTACGGCTCGTAATGGAGAGTCACAGGTCGTGATGGGTAGCCAAGAAATACCATTAATGCAATTTGGGGCGATCAATACGGGGCGGTATAAGGCCGGAGCCGTACCTCAGTCCACGAATATGTATTCATGGCCGATGAACAACTATTGGGTAACCAATTTCAATGCGGACCAAATGGGAGAGATGCAATGGAGTTACTTCATCAACTCTTCGAAAGACAACACTATTGAGTATGCGACTAAGTTCGCTTGGGAAAACCGGATTCCGTTCTTGACCCGTGTTTTGCCTGCCGGAGATAAAAAGGTGGAGCCTCTTCAATCGGCTTCCATTTTCAAGATCGTACCGAAGAACTTGTTGTTGGTAAACATGAGGCCTGTAGAAGGCGAGAACGCTGTTATGCTTCAATTGCGTGAGATAGGCGGGAAGTCCGCTACTTTCTCTGTAGCTTCAGATAAAATTAATTTTGTGAAAACTACGGTTTGTGATGTCGTTGGAGACCCAGTTTCGGGGAATCCGTTGAGTTTCGCTCCGTGGGAGAATAAGTTTATAAAATTATCTTGGTAGCATGGTAGGGGCGGGGTTTGCCCGCCCTTATCCAGTTTGTCTTATGTTTGTATATTGAATGTTTTGATAGGATTTAATCCCAAATAAATCGGTATTATTCTAAGCAGAAGACTTGCTTGTGTTAGAGTGATGGGTGAAGAGTGTCATGAGAGACTCTGTTTCGGGTAATGCCTTATTGGATTTCAAGCCTTGTGGGAATAAGTCTATGGCGCTTTCTTGGTAGAAAGATTGTAGATAATGTGGTTCTTCTTTTATTTATAAAGGAAGGCTAAATTTTTTTATATTATCCAGTCTCTGAATATATTATCTGTTTTTTTCATAGAAGCCATACTAGTGCCATTTTCGCCTAGCCTTGAATCTCAATAAATTTAACATTTGTTTATTGTAACCAATTTAAAGTGTTTTTACTGTTAATATTTGATAGTTAATTATTTATGTGATAGAAAGACGATGATACTATTGTAAGTCCGTACGGAACAATATATTTTTAGTACATTTAAGGGCTGATATTCTTGGTTTCAAGGGGTGATTTGTGATAAATGTGTCATTTTTATTAAAAAAATACTATAGATTTAAGTCTAGTTTACAAAAAAAGTTATACATTTGCCCAGTTTTTAATGATATAGACCATGAATGGCGCACTAGTTCCGTACGAACTATGTCCATCTATAACGATAAAAATTACATAGACAATGTAATCAATCTAAACTTAATTAAAAAACAAAGCAAAATGACAAAGAATGAATCTAAGCTATTATCCATTCAGGGGATAGCTAAAGCCTCAGCGTTCTGTTTGCTGCTTTCTGCCTTCTCTGTAAACGCCGCTATGGCCGCTCCCGCTCCCGCAGGCACGGTTGATGAAGTAATGGCAGTGCAGCAAGGCAAGAAAGTAACAGGTGTGGTTGTTGACGGTACAGGTGAGCCTGTTATTGGCGCTAACGTGGTGGTGAAAGGCACTACAAACGGTACGATCACTGATTTCGATGGAAATTATACGATCGAGGGTGTGCCCGCCGACGGAGTTTTGGTGATTTCCTATATTGGTTATTTATCTCAAGAGATCCCTGTAGGCAACCAATCTGCAATCAATGTTACATTGAAAGAAGATACACAGACTTTGGATGAGGTAGTAGTAGTAGGTTACGGTACGATGCGTAAATCGGATGTAACAGGTTCTATTTCTACAGCTAAAGGAGAAGAGATGTTAAAAGCTCAAAACTTTAGTGCATTGGATAACTTGCGTGGTAAGGCTGCCGGTGTAAATATCTTCTCTAACTCTAGCCAGCCGGGTGCTTATGGTAGCCGTGTTGTTATCCGTGGTCAAGCGACAATTAATGCCTCTTCTGATCCGTTGTATGTTGTGGACGGCGTAGTAATGGAGAACTTCTATTTGATGAACCCGAATGACATCGAGTCTATGGAGGTATTGAAAGATGCTTCCGCTACCGCTATCTATGGTGCTCGTGGTGCCAATGGTGTTATCATGGTTACTACGAAACGTGGTAACAAAGAAGGTGGAACGAAGGTTAGCTACTCTGGTTCTGTAAGCTTGGCTCATCGCGCTCGTAAGATGGATACGATGAATGCGCAGGAGTGGTGCGATGCTTTTATGCAAGGTATTGAGAATGAGAATAGATGGGGATCTGATAAGGATGGCAATCCATTTAACTGGTCTACTAATCGTGCGGATTGGTTTACAGATCGTCGTTTCTTCGATTCTAACGGTAATCCTCTTTATGATACAGATTGGCAAGATGAGGCAACTTGTACAGCGATCTCTCATAACCATCAATTGAATGTTCAGCAAGGTGGCGAGAAATCATCTATGGGTGCATTTTTGAACTATACTGATAACCAAGGTATCATGTTGAATACCTATTCAAAACGTTTGAATGCAAAGATCGCTTATGATGCGAATCCTACAACATGGTTATCTACAGCGATCAACTTGGCGGTGAACCATACTTGGGGTAACTCTACTCCAGAAGACGGTGGTGGACAGGATGCTCGTCGTACTATGATTGAAATGGTTCCTTGGATGCCGGTTCAATATAATGGCAAATATACCTCCACCAATACTCCAGAAGGGATGCCAATGGACTTTGAGGCAATGTCTAACCCTGTTCATATCTTGAAGACCTATAAGAATATGAACTATAATACAAAAGTATTCGGTAATGCAGCCTTGACATTCCATATCATCGAAGGTTTGGATTTGAAGACTCAATTCGGTGTTGACGCTAACTTTAAGACTTTGCATAAATATATGCCAAGTGACTTGGTGAATTTGGCATATGACCAACATGGACGTGCTGAAAGATATCATGCAAATACTCTTTATTGGCAGGAAGAGACTTACTTGACTTATAATAAGACGATTGGCGAGCACCGTATCAACGCTATGGCCGGTTTGTCTTGGCAGGAGCGCAAGTATGATTATTCTAGAATGTATACAGAAAACTTCACTACCGATTTCTTTGAGGACTTCAATATGGACGCAGGTACGAAGCCTGATGCTCCGAAGACTTATTGGGAACGTTGGGCTATGAACTCCTATTTCTTACGTTTCGCTTATACATTCAAGGATCGTTACTCCGCTACAATTACTGGTCGTTATGACGGTTCTTCTAAGTTTGGTAAGAATAATAAATATGCGTTCTTCCCATCAGCGGGTTTGGCTTGGAACATCACGCAAGAAGACTTTATGTCTGATCAAAATACGATCAGCAACTTGAAGTTGCATACCAGCTACGGTTTGACTGGTAACTCTGAGATTGGTGTTTACAAATCTTTAGCAACAGTTAAGAGCGAAACGTTATTATTGAACGGAACACGTAATTCCTATTCTTATTTAAATAGATTGCCTAACTCTGATCTGAAATGGGAGAAAACCGCCCAGTTCGATATAGGTTTCGATTTAGGTTTGTTCAATAATAGAATTACGTTAGATGCTTCTTATTACAACAAGAAGACTTCTGATCTGTTATTGGATGCTCCGGTTCCTCATACAACAGGTTTCGAGACTGTTTATAAGAATATCGGTTCTATCCGTAACCAAGGTTTGGATCTGATGTTATCTACTCGCAATATTGATACAAAAGACTTCACATGGACAACATCCATCAATGCTAACTTCAATAAAAATAAGATCTTATCTTTGGGTGACAATGACGAGGATATCTTGAAAAACGAATGGGTGAGCGGTGCTTCTATCTTGCGTGTAGGCGAAAGCGTAGGTAGTTTCTATGGTTACAAACGTTTAGGCGTTTATACAATAGAAGATTATGAAGCTGGTAACTGCCAGAAGAAACAGATCGGTCGTGCGAAACGTTCTTCTGAGCGTGAGATCATAGGTAAAGGTGTACCCGATTGGACTGGATCTATGATCAATACATTACGTTACAAGAATTGGGATTTCACTTTGGATTTACAATTTGTCGCTGGTGTTCAGACCTTGCAACAGTTCTATCACTCTACATATGACCGTTTCGGACAGACTAACGGCTTGACAAATATCTTGTATGACGCATATAATGGAACGAATCCTAATTCTATGCAGCAAGCTATCTGGTTGTTCAACGGTGGTCACGCAGGACAGGATACTTTGACAGACTCTCAATGGGTGGCTAATGGTTCTTATTTACGTGCGAACTTAATCCAGTTAGGTTATACTTTTGACTCAAATCAATTGGCAAAGACTCCGTTTAGTAGCTTACGCCTATATTTGAATGTGAACAATGCGTTCTTGATTACAGCGAAAGACTTTAATGGGTACGATCCTGAAAGTACATCTCAGATCTCTACATCTAACGGTTCAGTATCTCCAGAACAATTTGGTCAGAATATGGCCTTCTTCTCTTATCCGAGAGCTAGAACGTTTACGTTGGGTGTAAATGTAATATTTTAATTAATTAAATTATTCAGAAAATTGCAATGAAAAAAATATTAACAACAGCTATTTTATGTGCGGGATTGGTAGGATTTACCGCATGTGACAGTTTTTTGGATGAGGATCCGAAGTCGTCCTTGACTTTGGATACCTATTATAAGACAAGTGCTGATATTATTGGCAATGTCAATTATCTATATCGTGATGGTGCTCCTGATAAGATGGGTAATATGACTGGTGCTTATAGAGGTTCTAGCTTGTCTGTAATGAACATGGTAACTGGTTATTTCGTGAATGAATATGAAGGTCAGGAAGTAGACTGTTCCTATGCTCGCCAGTTGACTCGTCAGGACTTTACGCAATCTTGTTGTAATTATTTGACTAATGACACTTGGAAAAGTTGTTATAAGTCGATCAATGTAGCGAACGCAGTTATCAAGTATGTTGATGGTGTGGAAATGGATAATCAAGCTCAGTATAAAGCAGAGGCTCGTTTCTTCCGTGCATTGAACTATTTCTATCTTGTAAAAATGTTTGGTGATGTTCCAATGGTTACAGAACCTACAGAAGATGCTACTTTGGTTGAATATCCGACTCGTACGGCTGCATCGGAAGTTTTCAATACAGTTATCATTCCTGATTTACAGTTTGCTGTAGAGAATTTACCTAATGCTACTTTTGCAGGAAATAGTCACCGTGTGACAAAATATGCGGCTGATATGTTGCTGGCCGATGTTTACATGAGACTAGGAGAGTACGCTAATGCGGTTACTCCATTGAAAGATGTAATCAATAGCGGAAAATTCGCTTTGGCTACTAACGATAACCTTGCGGAAGGTAGTGCGTTCAATAAGTTACGTACAACAGATGATCTGCCAGAGGTTATTTATGCCCGTGAATATGACGCAGCTATTTCTCCTAACGGTAATATCCCGGTTCACGCATTCAATTTGATTTCTCCGACATTCTTCGCTAATTCTTCTACTGGAAACAAATACTCTTTGTGGGTAAATGTGTATGGTGTTAGCGAGCGTTATTTGAATGTGTATGGTGAGAAAGACTTGCGTGCCCAGATGAATCAGTTCTTCCATCGTACATATACGCATCCTGTTGATGGAACAACTCTGGATATGAAGATGCTTTGTAACTGGTACTGGTATGATGAGACTGCTATCTTAGAGACTGGTAAGGGTACGAAAGACTGGAACTTCTATCGTTATGCTGAAACATTATTATCTGCCGCTGAAGCTATCGCTCAGTCTAGTGGGGTAAACGCTGAGGCTGCCGGCTATTTGGCACAAGTTAAGGCACGTGCTAACATGGAAGGTAAGGATGTTTCTACAATCGCTTCCGAGCTTCAAAGATTAGGCAAGCAAGCTTTTATTGAAGAGTGCTGGAAAGAGCGTTTACGTGAGTTCCCATTGGAAATGAAGATTTGGGATGACTGTGTTCGTACAGGTAAATTCCCTCAAATCTCCGCTACAAACAAAGGTGAGGTTCAATTCGTTGATTTAATTGGCGCTAAGAATGGTAGCGGTGCTACATTCAAGGCAACAGACTTATACTGGCCGATCCCTGTAAACGAGATCCAACGTAATCCGAATTTAACTCAGAATGAGGGATATTCAGCGAAGTAATTACTTTTTATTTCAATAACTGATGGCTGAAAGGGAAGGATGAGTGATTATTCTTCCCTTTCTTCCTTAATACAAGAACCCCATCATCCATAACGGGATCTTATTTTTATATCATCCGCAACGATAAAACCGTCCGGTATCCCTTCTATTGGTGAGTACCTTTTTCGTTTGCCACCGATCTCGAACGTATAAATTCCATCCACTAAAAAATCGTTGGCTTCGCTCATACTTTACAAATTTATCCTTTCTATTTTATCTGTAATACTCGGATGTAAATCTAAGGTTGTTACTTGGTGAGACTTTTTCAATTGGTTCGCAAAGAACGTCTCCCGCATGTTGCCGATATTCGCTTTCAAAGGCGAGAGGATATACATCAGATTTCTATTTTTCAAGTAGATATTGTCCGGCTTTTGCAGGCGAGAGATACCAAAAGTAGAAACAGTTGTAGGTCAGCTTACTTTCTGCCAATACGTTTAGATAAGTCAATAAAACGTTTCTCGTGATACTAATCCATTCGCAGAGCTTACTGATATTCGGGATAAAAGGGGCCGGTAAAGATAATTTGCAGTTCTGGCATATCATCGTATATATTCTTCAACTCTTGGCTTTACTGGGGGGATTTATGTACCTCATCCAAGTGTAAGCGTGTTCCTCCTCGTTTCACGAAACGATCCGCAAAGTCATATAATGTATTGTCAGAGAAATAGATACTATCTAAGCTGACATATATGGTTCGTTCGTCTTGCGGAAAATTTCGCTTGATATGCTGTTGCGGTACACTCCCCGAGCACCTCTTATACCGATCAACCGGGCATCCCGATTAATCTCGTACACCGTGCTTCTAATAAAGGCGGTAGAGGTAAATCGCAACTTCTTTCGATACATCTCTATCAATCGCTCCATAATCGTACTTATATATATGCAAATATAACAAATTGTTTATAGCAGAGAGCAATTTTGGGCGTTTTTTGTTTACAGAAGGAAGCAATTGCTTATCCTCTAGCCTGTGTCAAAGTAAAGGATGTTTATGAAGTACTAGTGACTTGGCAAAGTAATATATACTGCGTGGGCAAAATAAGTATATATCCTTTGAGTAAGTCAGTAGTACTGCTCAGAAAATCATTCTTTTTTCTGACTATGCCTAAATTTACTTCACAGATTTTACTGTTATTTTCTAAGGTACTTCACATCTTAGAGAAGCTTCTCCTGAAAAACTTCACAGGGTTGAAAGTTGTTTCCTGAACCGGTTCACAGC